>NZ_NWQG01000196.1:0-28978 GCF_002529485.1 Mesorhizobium sanjuanii | reverse complement strand
GGGTGGGGATGGCTGGCGTCTGCGCACTTCAGTATCCCCACCCCGATCCGCTGCGCGGATCGACCCTTCCCACAAGAGGGAGGGTAAGGGCGGCACCAGCCTCACGTAATGACGCTCGGCTTGTTGCGACCAGTGTGGCTCTTGATGCCGGCAATATCGTCAGCTGCCGCAATCAGATCGGCGAGTGCGACTTGCGTGTCGAGATCGTGCCTCGACTTGTCCGGCTCGTAGCGCTCGATATAGACGCGGATCGTCGCGCCAGAGGTGCCGGTGCCGGAAAGACGGAGGACGACGCGCGATCCGCCTTCGAAGAGCACCCTGATGCCCTGGTTCTTGCTCACGGACCCATCGACCGGATCATGGTAGGCGAAGTCGTCGGCGCTGGCGATTGTCATGCCGCGGACGCTGGTGCCCGGCAGCGAGCCAAGCTTGGCGCGCAGTTCGTCAACCAGAGCGTTGGCACGCTCGGTCTCGACCTCTTCATAGTCGTGGCGCGAATAGTAGTTGCGGCCGTAGGTCGCCCAGTGCTCGGTGACGACCTGCTTGGCGCTCTCGCCGCGCACCGCCAGGATGTTGAGCCACAACAACACCGCCCACAGGCCGTCCTTTTCGCGCACATGGTTGGAGCCGGTGCCAGCACTTTCCTCGCCGCAGATCGTCGCCATGCCGGCGTCGAGCAGGTTGCCGAAGAATTTCCAGCCGGTCGGCGTCTCGAAGATGCCGATGCCGAGTTTTTCCGCGACGCGGTCGGCGGCACCGCTGGTCGGCATAGAGCGGGCTATGCCTTTGAGGCCTTCCTTGTAGCCCGGCGCCAGATGAGCGTTGGCGGCAAGCATAGCCACCGAATCCGACGGGGTGACGAAGATGCCCTTGCCGATGATCAAATTGCGATCGCCGTCGCCGTCGGAAGCAGCGCCGAAATCCGGCGCGTCCGGTCCCATCATCTCGTCATAGAGGTGCTTGGCATGGACAAGGTTCGGATCCGGATGGTGGCCGCCGAAATCCGGCAACGGCTTGAAATTGCGGCAGGTGCCGTTGGGCGCGCCAAGCCGCCGCTCGAGGATCTCCTTGGCGTAGGGGCCGGTAACCGCGTGCATGGCGTCGAAGCGCATGCGGAAGCCGTATTTGAAATTGGCGCGAATGGCGTCGAAATCGAACAGGCTTTCCATCAACTCGGCATAGTCGGCGACCGGGTCGATGATCTCGACCGTCATGCCGCCCGCCTTGACGGTACCGATCTTGTCGATGTCGATCGGCCCGATATCGGCGATCTTGAAGCTGGAAATCGCCTTGGTTTTTTCGAAGATCGCGTCGGTCAGCTTTTCCGGCGCCGGGCCGCCATTACCGGCATTGTACTTGATGCCGAAATCCTCATGCGGGCCGCCTGGATTGTGGCTGGCCGACAGGATGATGCCGCCGAAGGTCTGGTATTTGCGTATGACGTGCGAAGCCGCCGGGGTCGACAATATGCCGCCCTGCCCGACCATCACCTTGCCGAACCCGTTGGCCGCCGCCATGGCGATGGCCTTCTGGATGACCTCGCGGTTGTAGAAGCGGCCGTCGCCGCCGATCACCAAGGCCCTGCCCTTGAAGCCTTCGAGAGCATCGAAGATCGACTGGATGAAGTTCTCGGCATAGTGCTCCTGCTGGAACACCGGCACCTTCTTGCGCAGCCCGGACGTGCCGGGCTTCTGGTCGGGATAGGGTTTGGTGGCGACGGTGCGTATCATGCGTCAGGCAGCCCTTTTCGAAAGCAGCAAACGGTAGAGTTCAACGTATTTTTCGGCGCTCTTGTCCCACGACACATCGGCCTTCATGCCTTGCTGTTGCATCGAGGTCCAGACCGCGGGGTTGGCGTGCGCCTCAACGAGGCGGTGCATGGCGTGCAGGAGTGCGCCGCCATTGTTGGGTGCGAACTGGAATCCGGTCGCGACGCCAGCCGAGACGGCAGCCTCGTTGGCGTCAATGACGGTGTCCGCCAGGCCGCCGGTGCGAGCGACGACGGGCACGCAGCCGTAGCGCAGACCGTAAAGCTGCGTCAGTCCGCAAGGTTCGAAGCGCGAGGGGATGACAATGGCGTCGCAACCACCCTGCATGATGTGGGAGAGGCCCTCGTCCCAGCCGATGACGACGCCGACACGGCCGCGATGGCGGGCGGCCGCGGCCAGCAGCGCGCCTTCGAGGCCGGCATCCCCGGACCCGAGGATGGCGAGCCGCGCACCCGCCGCGACAATGCCGTCGACGACGGCCGCCAATATGTCCATGCCCTTCTGCCAGGTCAGCCGGCTGATGACGCAAACGATCGGACTGCCGTCGCGGTCGAGGCTGAAACGGTCCTCGACGGCGGCCCTGTTGGGCGTTCGCCCCTTCAATGTCCTGGCTGTGTAGGTGGAGACCAGATGCTTGTCGGTTTGCGGGTTCCAGATGTCGGTGTCGATGCCGTTGACGATGCCATGGAGATCGGTGGAGCGCATGTTGATCAGGCCGTCGAGGCCCATGCCGAACTCCGGCAAGCGGATTTCCTGCGCATAGGTCGGGCTGACCGTGGTGATCGCCCAGGCGGCCTGCAGGCCGGCCTTGAGGAAGCCGACGCCGCCATAATATTCGACGCCGTCGAGCGCCATGGCCACCGCCGGCAAGCCAAGCTCGCCGAAGATGCCGGCGCCGAACTGGCCCTGGAAGGCAAGATTGTGGACGGTGATCATCGACGGCGTGCCGACCGCCTTGCCGTAGCGCATATAGGCCAGTGTCATCGCCGACTGCCAGTCATGGGCATGGACGATGTCGGGCCGGTAGCCGGAGATGGCGCCGCCGGCGATGTCGCCACCGACCTGGCTCAGCGCCGCGAAGCGCCGCCAATTGTCCGGCCAGTCGGCGCCGGTCGCGTTGCCGTAGGGACCGCCGGGGCGGTCGAACAGATGCGGCGCGTCGAGCACGAACAGGTCGAGCCCGGCGATCCCGACGGCATGGACCGAAGCCTTGCCGCCCTGCAGCAGCGGATATTGGTGAACCGCCTTTTTCTTCTTGAAGGCATCCATCACCTGGGGATAGCCGGGGATGAGCGTGCGCATGGTCACGCCCTTGCCGGCAAGCGCGACCGGCAAGGCGCCGGTCACGTCGGCAAGCCCGCCGGTCTTGATCAGCGGGAATATTTCGGGCGTGACCGACAGAACCTGCATGCACTAGAGCCCCAATTTGTCGATCATGTCCTGCGTGACAAGGCAAATGCCTTTCTCGGAAACGCGAAAGCGCTTGGCATCGAGGACGGGGTCCTCGCCGACCACGAGGCCTTCCGGTATCCTTACGCCATGGTCGATGACCACGCGCTTCAACTTTGCGTTCCGGCCGACATGACAGTCGGGCAGCATGACGACTTCTTCCAGCGTCGAATAGGAATTGATGCGCGCGCCGGTGAAGATCAAGCTTCTTTTCAGCGAAGCTCCCGAGACGATGCAGTCGCCAGAGACCAGCGAGGACACCGCGGAGCCGCGGCGGCCATCCTCGTCATGCACGAACTTTGCCGGCGGCTTCAGCTCGGCATAGGTCCAGATCGGCCAGTCGCGGTCGTAGAGGTCGAGTTCCGGCGTGATGTCGGTAAGGTCGATATTGGCCTCCCAATAGGCGTCGACGGTTCCGACGTCGCGCCAGTAGGCCTCGTTCTCGGCGGTCGAGCGCACGCAGGATTTGGCGAAGCGATGGGCAATCGCCTTTCCGTGCTCGACGATATAGGGGATGATGTCCTTGCCGAAGTCGCGGCTTGAGCCAGGTTCTGCCGCATCGCGGCGCAACTGGTCCATCAGGAACTTTGTCTTGAAGACATAGATGCCCATCGAGGCCAGCGCAAACTCCGGTTTGTCGGGAATGCCGGGCGGGTCGGCAGGCTTTTCGACGAACGCAATGATGTTGTCCTTGGCATCGACATGCATGACGCCGAAGCCGGTCGCCTCCATGCGCGGCACTTCAAGGCAGCCGACGGTGACGTCGGCGCCGGCGTCGACATGCTGGCGAAGCATCAGCTCGTAGTCCATCTTGTAGATGTGGTCGCCGGCAAGGATCACCATGTATTCGGGGCCGTAGGCCTCGATGATGTCGATGTTCTGATAGACGGCATCGGCGGTGCCTTCATACCACTGCGTTTCCGATACGCGCTGGCTGGCCGGCAGGATGTCGAAGCTCTCGTTGCGCTCGGGCCGCAGGAAGTTCCAGCCGCGCTGCAAATGACGGATCAGCGAATGCGCCTTGTACTGAGTGGCGACGCCGAGGCGGCGAATGCCTGAGTTGAGCGCATTGGAGAGCGCGAAATCGATGATGCGCGTCTTGCCGCCGAAATAGACCGCCGGCTTGGCGCGCCGGTCAGTCAATTCCTTAAGGCGGCTGCCGCGCCCGCCGGCCAGCACATAGGCCATGGCATCGCGTGCCAGCGGCTGGGTTCGTTTTATCTCTGCCATTTTTACCCTCCCAATTTACCCAGTCCGGAATAACTCAGTCCGGAGCAAATTCGAGCATGATCGTTGACAGCGGCGGCAAAAGCATCGTTGCCGATATGCTTGCTCCCTCCGCCCGCGCCTCGACGAGCCCACCATTGCCCTTGCCGGAACCGCCATAATCGGAGGCGTCCGTGTTGATGATCTCGCGCCATTTGCCGGCCTGCGGCAGCGGCACGCGGTAACTGTCGCGCGGCACCGGCGTGAAGTTGGAGATGACGGCGATCGGATTGCCACCCGGCGCGCTGCGCAGCCAGGCAAACACCGAGTTCGCGCTGTCGTCGACGATCAACCAGGAAAAGCCCTCCGGCTCGCAGTCGCGCGCGTGCAGGGCCGGGCGCGAGCGGTAGAGATAGTTGAGGTCGCGCACCGTCTGCCAGACGCCGCGATGCAGCCGGAAATCGAGCAGGTCCCAGTCGAGCGCGCGCGCCTCGCTCCACTCGCGACGCTGGGCGAATTCCTGTCCCATGAACAACAGCTTCTTGCCGGGATAGCCCCACATGAAGGCGTAATAGGCACGCAATGTCGCGAATTTCTGCCAGTCGTCGCCCGCCATCTTGCCAAGCAGCGTGCCCTTGCCGTGCACGACTTCGTCATGGGAGAGCGGCAGCACGAAATTCTCGGAGAAGGCGTAGACCAAGCCGAAGGTGATGTCGTTGTGGTGATGCTTGCGAAAGATCGGCTCCTTGGAGAAATACTCCAGCGTGTCGTGCATGAAGCCCATGTTCCACTTAAAGCCGAAGCCCAGCCCGCCTTCATGCACCGGCTGCGAGACCTTGGGCCAGGAGGTCGATTCCTCAGCGATCGTCATCACGCCCGGATGGTGGCCGTAGACCTCCTTGTTCATCCTTTGCAGGAAGCTGACTGCTTCGAGGTTTTCACGCCCGCCCTTGTCGTTGGGAATCCATTCGCCGGCCTTGCGCGAATAGTCGAGGTAGAGCATCGAGGCGACCGCATCGACGCGCAAGCCGTCGACATGGTATTTCTCGGCCCAGAACAACGCATTGTTGACGAGGAAGGAGACGACCTCGCGCCGGCCGAAATTGTAGATCGCGGTGTTCCAGTCGGGATGGAAGCCCTTGCGCGGGTCGGCATGCTCGTAGAGCGCGGTGCCGTCAAACCTTGCCAGACCATGCTCGTCCACCGGGAAATGCGCCGGCACCCAGTCGAGAATGACGCCAATGCCGGCGCGGTGGGCGCCGTCGACGAAACGGGCAAACCCGTCCGGATCGCCGAAGCGGGCCGACGGTGCGTAGAGGCCCGTCGTCTGATAGCCCCAGGACGGATCATAGGGGTGTTCGGAGATCGGCATGAATTCGATATGGGTGAAGCCCGTATCGACGACGTAGGGGATCAGTCTCGTGGCGAGTTCGTCCCACGACAGGAAGCTGCCATCGTCGTTTAGCTGCCAGGAGCCGGCGTGGACCTCGTAGATCGACACGGCCTCGCGCCTGTGGTCGGCGTTGCGCCAGAAATTGCGGTGCGCCTCGTCGCCCCATTCATGCGCCGGCGGAAGCGCTACCACCGAAGCGGTGGCCGGGCGCAGCTCGGACCTGAAGGCAAACGGGTCCGCCTTGAGCGGCAGCCGCACGCCGTCGGGGCCGATGATCTCGTATTTGTAGGGCCGGCCGGCACCGATATCGGGAATGAACAATTCCCAGATGCCGGTGTCGCGGCGGTCGCGCATCGGGTGCCGGCGGCCGTCCCATTCGTTGAAATCGCCGACCACGGAGACGCGCTTGGCATTGGGCGCCCACACCGCGAAATGCACGCCCGATGCACCCTCGTGATCGATGAGGTGCGCGCCGAGCTTGTCGAACAGCCTGAGATGCGACCCTTCGGCGATGTAATAATCGTCCAGCGGCCCAAGCACCGGACCGAAGGAATAAGGGTCGGTCAGCCACCAGTCGCCGCCGGCGTTGCTGGCGTGATAGCGCAGCGGCTGACGTTTCTTGAGCGACAGTCTGCCCTCGAAGAAACCGCCGTCGTCGCGCCGCGACAGTTCGCCTACTTTCTTGCCGGTCAGCGTATAGGCGGCAATGACCTCCGCATGCGGAACGAAGCAGCGGGCGACAAAGCCCTTGCCTGCCTCCTGCACACCGAGGACAGCAAACGGGTCGCCATGCGTGCCGGCGACAATCGCCGCGACATCGCCGGCTGGCGCCTGTCCGTCCGGCCCGCTTGTCGCAGCGGTCACGCGCGGCTTCCTCATCAGGCAGTCGCCCTCCCCGGGCACCAAGTATTTGTTTTAGCGGATCTTTAATTCGATATTGGCGATGCCGACTGGCACGTTGCGAATGTCAAACTCAATCCACCAAGCCACGTTGTTCGTGGCCTCATGCAATCATATCAAACGGGCACGTTCCAGATTTCTTTCGCATATTGACGGATTGTGCGATCGGAAGAGAACCAGCCGACGCGCGCGACGTTGCGGATCGCTCTGGCGTACCAATCCGGACTGTTGCGCCAGACCGCATCGACGGCGCGCTGGGTGTCGGCATAGGCGTCGAAATCGGCCGCCACCATGAACCAGTCGCTCTGATAGAGACCGTTGATCAGCTCGCGGTAGCGCTCCGGATCGTCAGGGGAAAAAACGCCCGATGAAACGGCGGCGATGGCCTGCGACAGTTCCGGCGATGCCTCGATCACCGCGCGAGGATTGTAGCCGTTGTTGCGTCGCTCGGCGACCTGCTCCGTCGTCAGGCCGAAGATGAAGATGTTGTCATCGCCGACGCACTCCTTGATCTCGACATTGGCGCCGTCGAGCGTGCCGATGGTGAGCGCACCGTTCAGCGCGAATTTCATGTTGCCGGTGCCGGAGGCCTCCATGCCGGCCGTCGAGATCTGCTCGGAAAGGTCGGCCGCCGGCATCATGATCTCGGCCAGGCTGACATTGTAGTTCGGCACGAACACCACTTTCAGCAGGCCGCGAACGGCCGGGTCGCGGTTGATGACCTTGGCGACGTCATTGGCGAGTTTGATGATCAGCTTGGCGTTGTGATAGCTGGGCGCCGCCTTGCCGCCGAAGAATTTGACGCGAGGCATCCAGTCGCGCTCGGGATGGGACCGGATCTGGTCGTAGAGCGCGATCGCTTCGAGGATGTTCAGGAGTTGGCGCTTGTATTCGTGGATGCGCTTGACCTGGATGTCGAACAGCGCCGAGGGATCGACCTTGATGCCGAGGCGGTCGGCAACGAGGTTGGCGAGCCTGGCCTTGTTCGCCCGTTTGACGGCGGCGAATTTCTCTCGAAACGCGGCGTCGTCGGCAAAGGGGTCGAGACCCTTTATGGCGTCGATGTCGTCCATGAAGCGGTCACCGATCGCCTCGCGGGTCAATGCGGTCAGGCCGGGATTGCACTGGATCAGCCAGCGCCGCGGCGTGATGCCGTTGGTCTTGTTGTTGATGCGATCCGGATAGAGCTTGTGGAGGTCGGCAAAGACCGTCTGCTTCATCAATTCGGTATGCAGCGCCGAGACGCCATTGATCGAGTGCGAGCCGACAAAGGCAAGATTTCCCATGCGCACCCGGCGGTCGCCGTTCTCCTGGATCAGCGAGATGCGGCTGATCTGCTCGTCGGAGAACTGGTTGGTCGCGCGAGCCTCCAAGAGAACCTCGGCATTGATGGCGTAGACGATCTGCATGTGGCGCGGCAGCAACCGCTCGAACAACGGCACCGGCCAGCTTTCGAGCGCTTCTGGGAGCAGCGTGTGGTTGGTATAGCCGAAGGTGCGCCTGGTGATGCTCCAGGCAAGATCGAAATCCATGCCATGGACGTCCATTAACAGACGCATCAACTCGGCCACTGCGATGGCCGGATGGGTGTCGTTCAGGTGGATCGCCGCCTTGTCGGGCAGGGACTGCAGGTCTCCATACTGGCTAAGATGACGCTGGACGATGTCCTGCAGCGAGGCGGTGGAGAAGAAATATTCCTGTCGCAGCCGCAGTTCCTGCCCGGCCATGTGGGAATCGGCAGGGTAAAGGACGCGCGACAAGGCGTCGGCCTTGTTGCTTTCGGCCAGCGCGCCGATGTGGTCGCCGGCGTTGAACTTGTCGAGCAGGATCGGATCGATCGGCATGCCCGACCACAGACGCAGCGTATTGACGCGCTTGGCCCGCCAGCCGGCCACCGGCGTATCATAGGCGACGGCCAGCACGTGTTCGGTCGGCTTCCAGACATGGCGCTCGAGCCTGCCGTCCTTCGAGGTGATCGATTCCACCGAGCCGCCGAAGCCGACCTCGAAGGAGCGTTCACGCCGCTCGAACTCCCAGGGATTGCCGTGATCGAGCCAGGTCTCGGGCAGTTCCACCTGCCAGCCGTCATGGATCTCCTGGCGGAACATGCCGTTGGCGTAACGGATGCCGTAGCCATGCGCGGGAATGTCGACGGTGGCCATGCTCTCCATGAAGCAGGCCGCGAGCCGGCCGAGACCGCCATTGCCAAGCGCGGCATCCGGTTCCAGCGCGGCCATGAGATCGAGGTCGACGCCAAGCGACGACAGCGCCTGGCGCATATTGTCCATCAGGCCGAGATTGGAGAAGGCATCGCGCATCAGACGGCCGATGAGGAATTCGAGCGACAGATAGTAGACGCGTTTTTCCTGCTGGTCGTAAGCTTCCTTGGTCGCCTGCATCCAGTGATCGACGATGCGGTCGCGCACCACCTTGATCGAAGCTGTGAGCCAGTCGTACTGCGTGGCGACGGTGGTGTCCTTGCCGACCCTGTATTTGAGGGCCTTCAGGACTTCGTCCGCGAGCGTTTTGGGATCTGGATTTTCGAGTATGGGGGCTTCGGAAGAAGTCATCGCGCGTGTCATGTCGCCTCTCGTGCGGTTGCCATGATCATACCGGCTTTCACCATTCCTCCCAGCCCATGCTAGCGCATATGGCTACATGTTCAATCGATTTAGACAGCCACGGGCAAGGTAGCCCTGCGGCAATTTGGCAAATCAGGCCACCCGCAAGCGCCTCAGGCAGCGAGCGCTGCTTCAGGCGGAAGCTTGGCTCCGGTCATGAAAGCGACAGCGTCGGACATCGTATATTGCTTGGGATCGATGACTGCGAGGCGACGACCCAGGCGATGGATATGGACACGGTCCGCCACTTCGAAGACATGCGGCATGTTGTGCGAGATGAGCACGATCGGCAGGCCGCGCCTCTTGACGTCGAGCATAAGTTCAAGCACGCGGCGGCTCTCCTTGACGCCGAGCGCCGCTGTCGGCTCGTCCATGATCACCACGCGGCTGCCGAAGGCCGCGGCGCGCGCCACTGCGACACCCTGGCGTTGACCTCCGGAGAGCGTTTCGACCGACTGGTTGATGTTCTGGATGGTCATCAGCCCCAATTCCGAAAGCTTTTCTCTGGCTATCCTCTGCATCGCCGAACGGTCGAGCCTTCTGAGCCACTGGCCAACAAAGCCTGGTTTGCGGATTTCCCGGCCAAGGAACATGTTGTCGGCGATCGATAGCGCCGGCGACAGCGCCAGGTTCTGGTAGACCGTCTCGATCCCCGCCATGCGCGCTTCGATCGGCGAGCGGAAATGCACCGGCTGGCCGTTGAGTTCGATCGCGCCGGAGTCCGGAATGACGGCGCCGCACAGCGCCTTGACCAGCGTCGATTTGCCGGCGCCGTTGTCGCCGATGACGGCAAGGATTTCACCCGGCAAGAGGTCGAAATCGGCATTGTCGAGTGCAACGACCCTGCCGTAGCGCTTGTTGAGGCCCTTTGCCTGGAGAATGGGCTTCGTGCTCATGCCGAAATCTTCCTGATCCACTGGTCAATGGTAACGGCGAGAATGATGAGAATGCCGACGGTGAATTCCTGCCAAAGCGAGTCGACGCCCGCCAATGCGAGGCCGTTGCGGAAGACGCCGACGATGAGCGCGCCGAACAGCGTGCCGACGATCGAGCCGCGGCCGCCGAATAGCGACGTGCCGCCGATCACCACCGCGGTAATCGCATCGAGATTGGCGGTCTGGTTGCCGAGCGGGCTCGCCGCGCCGATGCGGCCGATAAGTGCCCAACTGGCGACCGCGCAGATGAAACCTGCGATCGTGTAGACGGCGATGTAGACGCCGCGCGTGTTGATGCCGGCAAGGCGGGCGGCCTCGTCGTCGTCACCGGTCGCATAGACATGGCGGCCGAACGCCGTGCGGTTGAGCACATACCAGATGATAACAGCGGTCAGGATCATGGCGATGGTGCCATAAGTCAGCACCGCGCCTCCCCCCAGCCTGATCGTGTTGCCCAGCCATTGCAGCAGCGGTCCCGCCGCCTCGATATCCTGCGCCCTAACGGTTTCGGAATGCGAGACGTAGATGACCATCGCGCCGTAGACGCTCCAGGTGCCGAGGGTTACGATGAACGGCGGCAATCTGATCACCGCGACAAGCACGCCGTTGATGAGACCGCACAGCAGGCCGGTCAGCAGACCGAGCACGAGGCTGATCTCGACGGGAACGCCGGCCGTTACCGTAAGACGGCCCATGACGATGGACGAGAGAACCATCATCGCGCCGACCGAAAGATCGATGCCGGCCGTCAGGATGACCAGCGTCTGGGCTATGCCCAGGAAGGCGATGATGGTGACCTGCTGCAGCACAAGCGAAAGATTGAACGGCGCAAAAAACCGACCGCCTGCCGCAACCGAAAAGATCAGGATGCCGGCAACCAGGACGATGAACGGGATTGCGGTCGGATACTCGTGCAGGAACCGTTGCAGGCTCTTCAAGGGCGACTGCCGGTCCTCCTCGAAACTCGCCACAGACTGGTCCGTGCCCTGAAGGCCGCGCTCGGCGGTCACCGAACCGGTTGCATCATCGCTCATCTCTATATCCCCTCCCAAGGATCCCGTGTTTCGGGAAAGAGCGGCCAGGGCCGCCCCTTCCGTTGGAGTTTAAACCCTTCTGGAGGGTGTTGGAACGGCTCATCGTTTCATGGAAACGCCGAACCGTTCCATCTCTTTACCTTGACGCAATTCCCGGACGGAAAACCGTTTCACACTTTTCCTGGAATTGCTCTAGGAAGGCATCAGCCCCAGCACAGTTCGAGGCCCTTCTTGGTGTCGATGGATTCGACACCGCTGACCGGCTTGTCGGTGATCAGCGTAGCACCCGTATCGAAGAACTCCTTGCCGGGGGTCGGCTGCGGCTTCTCGCCGGTCTTGGCGAATTTCTCGATCGCTTCCATGGCCATGGCCGCCATCTTCAGGGGATACTGCTGCGACGTGGCGCCGATGACACCGGCCTCGACGTTCTTGACGCCCGGGCAGCCGCCGTCGATCGACACCACCAGCACCGAACCGTCATCCTTGCCGGCCGCCTTCAGCGCCTGATAGCCGCCTGCCGCCGCAGGCTCGTTGATCGTGTACATGACGTTCACGTCCGGGCATTTCTGCAGCAGCGTTTCCATGGCGGTACGGCCGCCATCCTCGGCGCCGCCGGTCATTTCATGGCCGCAGATACGCGCATCGTCCTCGTCGCCATATTTCTTTGGATCCTTGATGTCGATGCCGAAGCCCTGCATGAAGCCCTGGTCGCGCAAATAGTCGACGGTCGGCTGGTTGGTGGCGAGATCCAGGAACGCGATCTTGGCGCTTGAGGCCTTGTCGCCAAGCGTGCCCTTGGCCCACTGGCCGATCAGCTCGCCGGCCTTGAAATTGTCAGTAGCGAAGGTGGCGTCGGCGGCGTCGATCGGATCGAGCGGCGTGTCGAGCACGATGACCAGCAGGCCAGCGTCGCGCGCCTTCTTGATGGTCGGCACAATGGCGCTGGAATCACTCGGCACGATGGCAAAGCCCTTGGCGCCTGCCGAGATCAGATTCTCGATGGCCGCAACCTGGCTGTCATTGTCGCCGTCGAACTTGCCGGCAAAGGTCTGCAATTCAAGGCCGAGCTCCTTGGCCTTGGCCTGCGCACCCTCGCGCATCTTGACGAAGAACGGGTTGCCCTCGGTCTTGGTGATCAGGCCAACGATGTCGGCCGCGTATGAAACCGAGGCCATTGCCCCGTAAAGCGCGAGGCCGGCGACAGCCACTTTCAGAATGTTCAGCTTAGCCATGGTTTTCCTCCCAGTGGAACGATTTCGGATGCCGGCCAACCGGTATCCGCATAGGCATCCGGATAAACTCTCCCAGTGTGATACCCGATCTCAACAGATACCAGCCCAGAGTTCCTGTCAATAATTAAATCACTCTTATTTATTATTGACAGTCTTGCATCGTTCACTCATTCTGGACCAAAAGCATTGAGGGGAAACGACGGGAGGAACAGGGTGGAGACCGGCATTGCGAGGCACGGTTCGCCCGAGGCAGCCGAAAGCCAAATTCACCGCGGCACCAACCAGAGCGGCATGCGGGACCACAATGAGCGGTTGGTGCTGTCTCTGGTGCGCCAGCACGGCAGCCTTGCCAAATCCGACATCGCCCGTATGACCGGGCTCTCGGCGCAGACGGTTTCCGTCATCATGCGCGAACTCGAGCAGGACAGCCTGCTGGTCCGCCAGGCGCCGTTGCGTGGCAAGATCGGCCAGCCATCAATCCCGATGGCGCTCAATCCTGAAGGCGCCTTTTTCATCGGCCTGAAGATCGGCCGGCGCAGCGCCGAACTCGTCTTGATCGACTTCCTCGGCAATGTTCGCTCGATGCTGCAGCACTCATACCGCTATCCGGCGCCGCGCGAGACGGTGGAGTTCGTCACCTCCGGCATGAAGAAGATGCGCGGCGAGCTGACCCCGGCGCAGGACAAGCGCATTGCCGGACTTGGCATCGCCATGCCGTTCGAGCTGTGGAACTGGGCCGACACCGCCGGTGCGCCACGCGACGTCATGGATGAGTGGCGCCACCGCGACATTCGCGCCGACATTCAGGCGCAATGCGAATTTCCCGTCTACCTGCAGAACGACGCCACATCGGCTTGCGGCGCCGAGCTGGTGTTCGGCCAGGCGGGTGCCGCGCGCGACTTCGTCTATTTCTACATCGGCGCCTTTGCCGGCGGCGGCATCGTGCTCAACGGCCGTCTCTTCGGCGGGCCGACCGGCAATGCCGGCGCGCTCGGCTCGATGCCGGTGCCCGGACCGGACGGAAAGCCGACCCAGCTGATCGACGTGGCATCGATCGCCATGCTGGAAAAGGCGCTTAACGCGCGTGGCGTCGAGGCCTCGCATCTATGGACATCGCCGCAGGACTGGGGCGAGATCGGTGCGGAACTCGACGACTGGATCGCCAGCGCCTCCGAGGCGCTCGCCTATGCCATTGTCGCGGCGGCCTCGGTCATCGATTTCGAGGCGGCGGTGATCGACGGATGGATGCCGCTGACGGTGCGGCGACGCCTCGTCGAGGCTGTCGTCGTAGCGGTCGGCAAGATCGACTGTGAGGGCTTGAAGCTTCCGGCGGTGCGCGAGGGTACGGTCGGCATTCATGCACGCGCGCTGGGCGGCGCCAGCCTGCCGCTTTCCGAGCGCTTCCTGATCGGATCGACGACGATTTCCAGGAGCACCTGAATGCTGATCGGCATCCCGGCGCTGCTTGGCCCGGAACTCCTGGCAACGCTGCGCGCCATGGGCCATGGCGACGAGATCGCGCTTGTCGATGGTAACTACCCGGCGCAAGGGCAGGCACACCGGCTCATCCCCGCCGATGGTCATCATCTGGTTCCGATGCTCGATGCCATATTGAGCGTGTTGCCGGTGGATGACGCCGTGCCGGATGCGCTGTTTCGCGCCTCCGTCAAAGGCGATCCCTCGCTTGCCGATCCCGTTCATCGCGAAATGGAGGCGATCTGCGCCAAACGCGCACCGGGCCGCAATGTGGTTGCGCTGGCCGGCGCCGACTTCTATGCACGGGTCAAGTCCGCGCACGCGATCATCGCGACAAGCGAGCCCAGGCTCTACGCCAACATCATCATTCGCAAGGGCGTGATCTATCCGCCGGAGAATACGAAATCATGATCCTTTGCTGCGGCGAAGCCCTCATCGACATGCTGCCTCGCACCACCACCGAGGGAGAGCCGGCCTTTGCCCCCTATGTCGGCGGCGCGGTGTTCAACTCGGCCATCGCGCTTGGTCGGCTCGGCGCGCCCGCCGGCTTCTTTTCCGGCCTGTCGTCGGATCTGTTCGGCGGCCAGTTCAGGGATGCGCTCGGAGCAAGCAAGGTCAGCTCCACCTATGCGCACACCTCGCCGCGACCGACGACTCTTGCCTTCGTGCGGCTCACCAACGGCCAGGCGACCTACACTTTCTACGACGAGAACACGGCCGGTCGCATGCTGACCATCGACGACCTGCCGGAGCTCGGCAGCGAGATCGAAGCCATGCTGTTCGGCGCCATCAGCCTGATCTCGGAGCCCGCCGGATCGGCCTATGAGGAATTCATGCGGCGTGAACATGAGCGCCGCTTGATGATGCTCGATCCCAACATCCGGCCGAACTTCATCCCGGACAAGGCCAAGCACCTCAGGCGCATCCGCTCCATGATGGCGATGGCCGATATCGTCAAGCTGTCGGACGAGGATCTGAACTGGTTCGATGAAGCCGGCTCGCATGAGGACGTCGTGCGCAACTGGCTGGATCGCGGCCCGAAGCTGATCGTCGTCACCCATGGCGCGGAAGGCGCCGTCGGCTACACCAAGGAGAATAAGGTCACGGTCGTGCCGGACAAGGTCACGGTGGTCGATACGGTCGGCGCAGGCGACACGTTCAACGCCGGCATTCTCGCCTCGCTGCATGAGCAAGGCATGCTGACGAAGACAGCTATCGCCACACTTTCGGAAGGTGCCATCCGCGACGCGCTGGCGCTCGGCGCCAAGGCAGCGGCGGTGACAGTATCGCGGGCCGGCGCCAATCCGCCCTGGCGGCACGAAATCGCCTGAGCCGACAGACATATGGCACCGGCTCTGCGATCACTTTATGTTTCGCAGATCGGAGGGGTGCGATTGAAGGGACTGGCAACGGCCTGCGAAGGCCGGATTTCCGCCATCTTGCCAGAACAGGCTCGAAAACGGAGGTAACAGACTGCGACACCTAGGCAATTCGCCGTTTGCTGGTTCGGCTTTCTCGGCCGGCCCAAGTCTGGTACCAGCGGCCAATTATCCGGCTAACCCGACGATCATCTGGCTAGAACGAGGCCGACATGCAGTTCATCGATCTTGGCGCGCAACGCGAACGCATCCGCGACCGGTTGAAAGCCGCGATCGACCGCGTCGTTGACGACGGCCGCTATATCCTCGGACCAGAGGTCACCGAATTCGAGAACAAGCTGGCCGCCTATGTCGGCACCAAGCATGTCGTGGCCTGCGCCAACGGCACCGACGCGCTGCTCTTGCCGCTTTTTGCGGCCGGTATTGGCCCGGGTGACGCGGTGTTCGTGCCGAGCTTCACCTTTGCCGCCACGGCGGAAGTGGTGGCGCTGGCCAAGGCCGAGCCGGTTTTCGTTGATGTCGAGCCTGAGACCTACAACATCGATATAGCCAGCCTCGAGGCGGCGATCGCGATGATCAAGAAGGAAGGCCGGTTGAAGCCAAGGGCGATCATTCCGGTCGACCTGTTCGGGCTTGCCGCCAACTATGAGGCGATCATGGCGATCGCCAATCGCGAAGGGCTGATTGTGATCGAGGACGCCGCCCAGTCGATGGGCGGTTCGCTCGACGGCACGATGTGCGGCGCGTTCGGCCATGTCGGCTCGACCAGCTTCTACCCGGCCAAGCCGCTCGGCTGCTACGGCGACGGCGGCGCGATGTTCACCAATGACGATGCGCTGGCCGAAAAGCTCCGCTCTTTCGCCTTCCACGGCAAGGGCGAAACGCAATATGACAATGTCCGCGTCGGCATCAATTCGCGGCTCGACACGCTGCAGGCGGCGATTCTGATCGAGAAGCTGGCCATTCTCGAAGACGAAATGGTTGCCCGGCAAGCGGTTGCGAAACGCTATGCCGAGGGTCTCGGCGACATCGTCAAGGCGGCGCGCAACCTGGATGGGAGCCGCTCGGCCTGGGCGCAATATGCGATCGAAACGCCAAAGCGCGACGGTCTGAAGGCGCATCTCGGCGAAAAGGGCATTCCCTCGGTCATCTACTACGTGAAGCCGCTGCATGCCCAGGTCGCCTATCGCGACTATCCGCGCACGCCGACAGGCCTTGCCGTTTCGGAGGACCTGCCGAAGCGCATCCTGTGCCTGCCCATGCACCCTTATCTGAGCGAGGCCGACCAGGACCGGATCATCGAGACGATCCGCAACTATATCGGCTCCAATTCGGCACACGTCGCGGCGGCGTAGGCCGGCGGAGCAATCTCCCCTCGGGGGAGATTACGCAGCGCCGCCCGCGCTCTTTCCGCTCGCGATGAAATGCGGATTGGCGAAATCCTCGTCGTCGGCCTGATGGCGCTTGCCGTAGGTAAGCGGCTGGCCGTCCAGCGTGCGCGTCATGCCGCCGGCGGCGCGCAACACCGCATCGCCGGCCGCCGTGTCCCACTCCATGGTGCGGCCGAAGCGCGGATAGACGTCGGCCTCGGCACCAGCGACGAGACAGAATTTCAGCGACGAGCCGACCGAGACGATCTCGGCGGCGCCGAGGTCCCGGATATAAGCGTCGGTCTCCGACGTGTTGTGCGAACGACTGGCGACAACGGCGAGCGGCGTGCCGCCTGCACGCACCGAAATCGGCTGGCGGCCGACGATCTGGTAATCGTCATCGACTTCGATCGTTTCAGCCCTGCCCGGCCGGCCGGAAAAGAACCGTCCGGTGCAGGGCGCGAAGACGACGCCGATTTCCGGCACGCCATTGCGAACCAGCGCGATGTTGACGGTGAAATCGGTCCGGCGGTTGACGAACTCCTTGGTGCCGTCGAGCGGGTCAATCAGAAAGAAAGCGCCATCGAGGTCGGGCGCCACAATGCCAGCCGCGGCTTCCTCCTCGGCGACGCATGGAACGTCCGGATATGCGGCACGCAACCCGGCGAGGATGATCCTCTCACTCTCGCGGTCGGCTTCCGTCACCGGTGAGGAGTCGGATTTGTGATCGACGGCGCAGCCTTCGTGGAAGACCCGCATCACCTCGCGTCCTGCCGCCAGCGCCAGGCGCTCGAACACGGCGAGCATCTGCCCGTCGTCAGATGCCGCCGCCGCTGTCATATTGGTCTTCTGCAATGTCACGCTCGTTCAGCCAGAGTTCCAGGGCCTCCACCATCTCCTCGGCCGACTTGCCGAGCGTCTTGAGGTGGATTTCGGGATTTTCCGGAGCCTCGTATGGAGAATCGACGCCGGTGAAATTCTTGATCTCGCCATTCAGCGCCCGCGCATAGAGTCCCTTCGGGTCGCGCCTGGCGCATTCCTCGAAGGGTGTATCGACGAAGACTTCGACGAATTCGCCATCCGCCATCAATTCGCGCGCCATGCGCCGCTCGGCGCTGAACGGCGAAATGAAGGAGACGATGACGATCAACCCGGCATCGGCCATCAGGCGCGCCACTTCCGCAACACGGCGAATGTTCTCGACGCGATCGGCGTCGGTGAAGCCGAGATCGCGATTGAGCCCGTGGCGGACGTTGTCGCCGTCCAGGATGTAGGTGTGGCGCCCGGTGGCGAACAGCTTCTTCTCGAAGAGGTTGGCGATGGTAGACTTGCCGGATCCCGAGAGCCCGGTGAACCAGAACACGGCGGGCCGCTGGTTCTTCATATCGGCGCGGCCGCGCTTGCCGACATCGAGCGACTGCCAGTGGATGTTTTCGGCGCGGCGCAGCGAGTGCAGGATCATCCCGGCGCCGACCGTGGCGTTGGTGATGCGGTCGATCAGGATGAAGGCGCCGGTGGTGCGGTTCTCGGCGAACGTGTCGAAGGCGATCGGCGCCCGCGTTGAGAGGTTGCAGATGCCGACTTCGTTCATTTCGAGCGACTTGGCAGCCTCATGGGCGAAGTCGTTGACATTGACGCGATATTTTAGGTCGGTGACGGTGGCGCTGGTCTGGTCGGTTTCCGTGCGCAGTATGTAGGAGCGGCCCGGCAACAGCGCGTGCTCGTCGAACCAGACGATGTTGGCGGCGAACTGGTCTGCAACCTGCGGCCGCGCAGCCGGCGACACCAGCATGTTGCCGCGCGAGACCTCGACTTCGTCGTCGAGAACAAGGGTAATGGCCTGGCCGGCCACCGCCTGGTTCAGATCGCCGCCATGCGCGACGATGCGCTTTACGCGCGACGACTTGCCGGATTTGGCGACGACGACCTCGTCACCTTGCGACACCGAGCCGGAAGCGATCGTGCCGGCAAAACCGCGAAAGTCGAGGTTGGGACGGTTGACATACTGCACCGGGAAACGAAACGGCAGTTCCACCGCTGCCTCGTCGACCGAAACGGTTTCGAGATGCTCGATCAGCGTCGGCCCGGAGTACCAATCCGTCTTGTCGGAGCGGCTGGTGACGTTATCGCCATAACGGGCAGACATCGGGATGGGCACGATCGTCTCGAAGCCGAGCTTGTGCGAGAACTGCCCATAGTCCTCGACGATACGTTCGAAGACGGCCTTGTCGAAGCCGACGAGATCGATCTTGTTGACGGCCAGAACGACGTGCCGGATGCCGAGCAGCGAGGCGATGATCGAATGGCGCCTTGTCTGGCGCAGCACGCCCTGGCGCGCGTCGATCAGCACAATGGCGAGATCCGCGGTCGAGGCGCCGGTGGCCATGTTGCGCGTGTACTGTTCGTGGCCGGGCGTGTCGGCAACGATGAATTTGCGTTTCGGCGTGGCGAAGAAGCGATAGGCGACGTCGATGGTGATGCCTTGCTCGCGCTCGGCCTCGAGGCCATCGACCAGCAGCGCGAAATCGATGTCGCCGCCGGTCGTGCCGTGCTTGCGCGAGTCGCGCTCGAGCGCGGCGAGCTGGTCTTCGAAAATCTGCTTGGTGTCGGACAAAAGGCGGCCGATCAGCGTCGACTTGCCATCGTCGACCGAGCCGCAGGTCAGGAAGCGCAGCAGCGACTTCTTTTCCTGCGCAGCCATGTAGTTGCGGATACCGTCGGTGGGGGCGAGGCTCTTGGCCGAGATGTGGCGCATGCTCAGAAATACCCCTCGCGCTTCTTTTTCTCCATCGAACCGGCTTCATCCCGATCGATGAGGCGACCCTGGCGCTCGGAGGTGCGCGCCGTGAGCATCTCGCCGACAATGGCCTCCAGCGTGTCGGCATCCGATTCGATCGCGCCGGTCAGCGGATAGCAGCCAAGTGTGCGAAAACGCACCAGGCGGTTCTCGACCGTCTCGCCGGGCCGCAATTGCATGCGCTCGTCGTCCTTGAGGATGAGCATGCCGTCGCGCTCGACGACCGGGCGCTCCTTGGCGAAATAGAGCGGCACGATCGGGATATCTTCCTGCAGGATGTATTGCCAGATGTCGAGCTCGGTCCAGTTGGACAGCGGAAAGACCCGGATCGATTCACCTGATGCGACGCGGGTGTTGAATATCTTCCACATCTCCGGCCGCTGGTTCTTCGGATCCCAGACATGCTGGGCGTTGCGGAAGGAGAATATCCGCTCCTTGGCGCGCGACTTCTCTTCGTCGCGGCGAGCGCCGCCAAAGGCTGCATCGAAGCCGTATTTGTCGAGCGCCTGCCGCAGCGCCACGGTCTTCATCACATGGGTGTGGGTGTTCGAGCCATGGTCGAACGGATTGATGTTGTCGCGCACGCCGTCTTCGTTGACATGGACCAGAAGGTCGAAGCCGACCTTTTGCGCCATCTGATCGCGAAAGGCGATCATCTCACGGAACTTCCAGGTCGTGTCGACATGGAGGAAGGGAAAAGGCGGCTTGGCGGGGTAGAACGCCTTCATCGCCAGATGCATCAGCACGGACGAATCCTTGCCGACGGAGTAGAGCATGACCGGCTTGGCGAAGGCCGCCGCAACTTCGCGAAAAATATGTATGGATTCTGCTTCAAGCCGCTGCAGATGCGTAAGCGCGATATTCATGGACCGTGAGCGTTCTCTCGTGCCGTCCAGAGCTTGCATCGGTGCATCGGGCGCATTTCACAGCCGCCCGGTTCAGCTTCACTTCTGGACAATCTTGTTTCGTGCAGGCGTTCTAGCAGATCGCCATTGTTTATAACAATGCGAGACAGGCCTGCCGCCAAGCGGTTCGGGAATGAATCTTCTACTCAAGACCCGGAACTCGGAAATTCCTACTCGCCGAGTTGAAGAGCTTGGTAGGCTGAGAAAAATATTGCCTGAATGGGCGAAACGAGCGTCAATCGGTCCCGGGCCTGCAGTGACCCATGAACGACACCGTCGATTTTTGACAGCAGTCCGCCCTCCGGACTATCGAAAATCAACCTCAGCCGTTATACCGGTCCACGGAATTCAGCCACTGCGCGTGGCATCACGTGCGCGACGTGCTGAAGATCATCGCACCAGCCACGGCCAAACCAGATTCCCAAAGACCCTGCAGAATGCGACTTAAGACCTTGAGCTGGCTTTCATCGATAAAACAGCAATTCACACCGTCGCGGGTCAATATCTACTTTTCCATTCTTTGCTTCTTTTCTCCTCCCGTTTTGGGATCGGTGGTCAGCTTCGTGTTCAATGGCGGCGGTCTGTGGTCGACCTTGCTGGTTGCCCTGAAGAGACGGCGCTTTAATGTCGATCAGCCCATGGTCGCCCTCACCGTCGCGATCTATGCCTATTGCGGGGCCCTTCTTCTGGCTTCGATCGTCAACAACTCTATCGTGAGGGATGCGGCGCATCTTGTGCCGCTGATCACCTTCCTGTTTTTCCCCTTCTCTTACTCGGTCTGGAGCATTTCGCAGAAAACGACCCTTGCGCGCATCGTCATACTCAGCAGCATGGCCGCCTGCTTCGGCGCATTGCTGCTGACCGGCATCCAGTACTATTGGCTTGGCATGGAAAGGGTTGAAGGCGCGGCTGGAAATCCGATCGTATTCGCCACGGTCGTCTGCCTGAGCGTCATGGTGTGCATGGCTGGCGCCTTGTCGGGCATCGAAAGGAACCGGAGCCCTCTCGTCTGCGCTGCGCTGGCCGGGACAATCTCCATCCTCTATACCGGTTCGCGGATCATGTGGTTGGCGATACTGATCGCAGGCATCGCCGTATTGCTGATCCACCGGCAGCATCTCAGGAGCAGGAACGCTCGTCTCCTGTTGCTGGTATCGGGCGCGGCAGGTCTCGCAATCTGTGCCCTTGGATTCCACATCATATTGGATCGAGCCGAGTTCCTCCGCTCCGACTGGGATGCACTCATGGCGCATGGCGAGCACAACACCGCCTTGGGATTTCGCGTTGCCATGTGGCAAATCGGCGTCGACGCATTTCGCGAAATGCCGTTTTTTGGACATGGGGTGGGAGCGACCTCGCGCCTGATAAAGCAGGGCTTCCACGACCAATTCGGCATGGACAAAGGCTTCAGCCACTTCCACAACGGCTTTCTGACCGCGTTGGTGGAGGCGGGAATACTGGGAGTTGTCGCGCTGGCGGCGATCTTTGTCGTTGCCGCCAGAAATGCCGCCAAAGTGCTGCGCATCAGTGCCGATCCAATCGAGCGGTTTGGCGCCACCATGATCGTCATCGTCGTGATCACCTACCTTACAGGTGGAATGGTCGGCATTCTGGTCGGGCATGATATTCTGGATTCGGTGCTGATGATCTTTCTGGTCTCCGGCACCTATCTTGCGTCAGGACGCACCCTTCCGATAACGGAAGAACAAACGCTGCCGGTGACGCCGGCCGCCTGATAGGGATTCGGCAACAGCAATGAAGGTGTTGGTGACAGGCGCCACGGGGTTCATCGGGAGCCTTGTCGTGCGACAGCTTCGCCAGGCCCAGGTCGAGGTTCGGATCGCCTCCCGTCGCCCACAGCCCGGCGCGGCATACGACGTCGTGCCGCTGCCGGCTTTCGATGCGCCCGCGCAAGCCTTCCTGGCGATCGCGAAGGACGTCACGCATGTCATTCACTGCGCCGGGCTGAACAACGATGCGGGCAATGCGACCGAAGCGGATTACCTGAATGCCAATGCCGAATTGACCGGCCAACTCGCACGTGCGGCAGCGGTACAGACCAGCGGACGCCTGGTTTACCTCTCGTCGATCCGGGCTGCGGTCAGCGCCAGCTTCAGCGGAACGATCGACGAAGACATGGCCCCTGCCCCGCAATGCGCCTATGGGCGTTCGAAACGTGAAGGCGAGGTCAGGATGCTGGATGCCTATGCATCGGCCGGCCGTCGCGATGCCACCGCGCTGCGCCTGCCGCAGGTCTACGGATCTGACATGGGAGGGGCGCTGGCGACATTGATGCGCCTGGCCGATACCGCCTTGCCGCTGCCCGCAGCCACGCTGAGGGGCGTCCGTTCGCTGATATCGTCCGAGGCGGCGGCGCGGGCGGTCCTGCACCTGCTGACCCGTCCAGGCCCACTTCGCCCGGTCCATGTCGCAAGCGATCTGTCGCCAATTTCCATCGCGGCCATCATCGAAGCCTTTCGGCAAGGCTTAGGGCGTCCGAGGCGCCTGATTGCCTTGCCTGCCGGCCTGATGCGACCAGTCGCGTCGCTGCTGGGCAAACGCACATTCTGGGACAGCTTGAGCGCGACGCAGATATGCGATCCGTCGTTGCTCATTTCGCAGGGCTGGTCGCCTGAAACCGACACGTTCCAACGGCTGAGCGAAGTAGCGCGGCGCTTCAAAGCGCGGCGCGTTTGAACGGATACAGGCGACGCGCTTTGGATTCCTTTCTTCATGCATGTCGTGATCGCAAAACCGCTGCGCACCTTTGCGCGACATGCATCAACTTCGACCTGCTCAACCTCGATAGATGGTTCCCAGCAAGATGCGGAGATCAAGACCGAACGACGATGCCTTGAGATAGGCGGCATCGGTTTCGGCGCAGAGCGCCGGATCGGACATGTCGATGGACCGGATCTGGGCCAGGCCGGTTATGCCCGGAAGCAGCGACGAGACGCCCAATTCCCTGCGACGTTCGATGAGTTCTGTTTGCGTGGGCAGGCATGGACGCGGCCCGACCAGGCTCATCTCGCCCTTCAGTACGTTCCAGAGTTGCGGCAACTCATCAAGCTTGAACCGCCGCAGGATCCTGCCGACCGTCGTGACTGATTTTGCCGGCGCCTCATGTGTCGGCAATGAAGGCGTGCCCACAACCATCGTTCTGAGCTTATGACAGCGAAAAAGCCTGCCATCGCGACCGACCCGCGTTTGAGAAAAGACCGCCGGCCCGGGCGACGACAACCGAATTGCCAGGCCGGCCAGCAACAAGACCGGCGAGGTGACCAGCAACAGCAGTGCCGCCACCACGAGGTCGAAGATCCGCCTCCCCGCCTTCATGGATGCCGACAATGCTCCCTGCTCAACAACAAATGCATCTTTCCGGACATGTTGCGCCTCCCGGGGTCAAACCAGGGGGAAGGCTTTTGGGTAAACATATCAAACCCGGCCCGCGACGACCGACAGATAAAGTCCGAATGTTCCAAAAGGTGTCTGCCGATAGACGCCACTCTTGCGCAACAGGCTCAGGCGGCTCAAAACATTGCCTTTTCGTGACTGTGTGAACAGGCTGAGGCAGGCGGCTGCATCTGTCGTGAGAAGATTCCGATTGGCAGCCAGGCCATTGAGATTCTCATCCGTCCAGCGGGCAAATCCGCCATTCAGCAGATGCTCGAGCCGGGAAAATCGTGCTCGCCATGAAACATTGGCGCCTACCAGATTCGCCTGATGCTGGCGATAGCGCACCAGGGGGCGCGGCTCATAATGGACAACGCCGCCGGCCCCCGTCACGATGAGATATGCCCACCAATCGTGACTGACGAAATGCGTCCTTGACGAGGCTTTGGCCAGCAGGTCGCGCGCCGCCCGGTTGAGCAGAATCGTGTTGCCCCCGGCAATGCTTTGCACAAGGGCGTTGCGGAAGGACGGCGGCCGCTGGAACAGCGGCGAGCAGCCGATCATGGCTCCGGTTTCGGACATCGTCGCGGTTCTGGAGCAGAACATGAGCGGGACCGTTGCGTCCAGCGTCTGCATCCAGCGCAGTGCGCTCTCCAGCCTGTCAGGCTCCCAGATGTCGTCCTGGTCGCAGAAGGCGTAGCAGTCCGCCTCGATCCGCTGATCGACGATCATCGAGCGAAAATTGGCGGCGAAGCCCTGGCGAGGCCCCTCCACCAGCGTCACGCGGCCCTTGTCCCAGCGGGTTTTCCATGCGTCGATGATGGCGGTCGTGCCGTCGATCGACCCATCGTCGGAGACCCACAGGTCGATGGCAGAATGCGACTGCGCAAGCAGAGAGCTTAGCTGTTCTTCAATGAAAGCCGCGCCGTCCTTCGTGCCCATCAATATGGCTACACGCTGATCGTCTGTGCTCACGGGCTTGGTATCGTCTGCAAACGCCTGGGAACGATCATGGGATTGTTCGCTTCATCCAGCCTGTCCAATTGGTTTCGGACTTGTTTGCCGATAGGCGTCGCCCGGTGATTTTTCCGCCTCATGAAAGCCGGCCAGCACAGCAAGGGCCGAGCCCTTGTCCTGGTTCTTCACCGCCGTCTCCAGCGCCGTGAGACCGGCCTTGACCCGCAGCCATTCGATGACATCGGTCCTCAGGCCAAAAATCTTCGAGGTGCTGAGTTCGACGACCTCCTCATTGTCGCCGTGAAGCGTCTCATGAAGCTTCTCACCTGGCCTGATCCCGGTGAACCGGATGGGGATATCCGTATAGGGACTCTTTCCGGCCATGCGGATCATCGTCTCGGCAACTTCAAGGATGGGCACCGGCTTGCCCATGTCGAGCATATAGACGGCATAGTCGTCCCTGCCCTGCCGCAGCGCCGCATCGGCTGCCGACATGATGACAAGGTCGACGGCCTCGGCCACGGTCATGAAATAGCGCGTCATGCGCCGATCCGTAATGGTGACGGGACCTCCTGCCTCGATTTGCACCTGGAATATGGTGGCCACCGATCCGTTGCTGCCAAAGACGTTGCCGAACCGGACAGCAATGAACTTGGTGCCGGAGTGAAGCCCACCGGCGCGAGGCCCGTTTGGCGGGTTCGCGTGCGTTTCGTGCAAGGCGCTGACGATCTGCTCGGCGGCCCGTTTTGTCATGCCAAGCACCGACGTCGGATCCACCGCCTTGTCGCTTGAGACAAGCACAAATTGCGGAACTCCGCACTTGGCTGCAACCTCCGCACAGACGAGGGTTCCGAAAACATTCGTCTGGATCGCCGAGTCCCAGTTTTCTTCGAGAAGGGGGACATGCTTGAGCGCGGCGGCATGAAAGACGATGTCGGGTTTGAATTCGCTGACGACGCGCGTCATCTGCAGCCGATCCGCCACGTCGATGATGCGGGCCTTGAGACGATGATGATCCTTCTCGTCGATATATTGGCTCAACTGGAAAATTCCGAACTCGGAGAGATCGGCAACCAGAACCGCCTCGGCGCCCAGTTCCAGCGACCGTTTGACCAGGGTTCGCCCGATGGAGCCGGCTCCACCGGTCACCAGGACACGCTTGCCATGCACAAAAGTGCCGATGCGTTCGATGTCGGAAGGCACCGCTGGACGGCGCAGAATGGTTTCCATCTCGACGGCGGCCAGAACCAGCTTTCCGCCCTGCCCCAGTTCGGAGAAACCGGAGAACTGAAGGACGGCTATGCCATTGTGCCGGGCGACACGAACCAGCTCCGAATATTCCTCGATCTCGCGCGCGGCTCCGTTGCCGAAGATCAGCATGTCGAGACTTCTCGTACCTCTGGTGTAATCCTCCAGAAATTCCGTCAAACCAGGCCGGATCGCCACTACCGGAACCCCCTGGATGCGGGTGCGCAGTGGAGCGTCATTTTCGATCGCCATGATGCCCGCGATGGAATAGTCCCCGGGTTCGGCGGTGCGCGTAAAGCGAATGATCAGATCTGCCTCGCCAAGACTGCCGACGAAGAGCGCTTGCCTGGTCAATCCCTTGTCGGCGGCTCTCTTCATGATACCCCAGCTCGCTCCGTCACGGAGAAACCGATAGAAGAGCCGAGGCGCCGATATGATTGTGAAGGACACAAGGAAGAAGACAATGAACTGGCGCTCGTTGATGCCCGTCACCGGCTTGAAGAGGCGGAAGGCGAGCGAGGTGACATAAAGAACAACCGTCAAAATGGCGCAGCTCTTCAAAATATTGAAAAAATCTGGCGTCGACGCGAAACGCCAGACCGTGTTGTAGAGGCCGCAATATCTGAACAGCAAATGGCTGAGAACGACGATGCTCGCCCACGTCGTCAAGCCAACATAGGAGAACGCCTCGAAAGAGAGGTTGGATCGCGACAAAACCAGACTGAGCGCGACCGCGACCAGCACCATGACGGTGTCCTGGATCATGATAAAAACACGCCGCATGTCCGGCCGAAGTCCGAATACGGCTTCCAGGTATGAATTCATTGCGTGGCACTACACTCCAGGATCGAGGACCGGCGGCCAGCATGATGCTACCACGACGTTCGTTCGCCGCTGATCACGTTGGTTTGTTCTGCCTATCCCCTCCCACCGGTTGTATCGCATACTGCGAAGCCGCGGTCATCGCTAGAGATTTTTTTGGATGGCTGAGGATTGAAGAAGGCCACCGTCTGTACTGAGAAGAACGACGGTCGCCTAGCACGCCGGCCCGAGATGTCTCTGAGGATCGGTTGTCGGCATCTCAGCATTGCCGATTACCCCATCCGACGGACGTCCAGCGGGTTATCTGAAGGGCGAAGGCCGCTATGCGTCGACCTTCGCTGAACCCACTCTTACTAATGCCGCTCAAATACACCTTTGTGCAGAATATCAAAGATACTGCCTTGTCTGGTAGCCGTATCTAGACAGCATCTCTCCCGCTATCTCGTTGAACATCCGCTCTGAATCTCTATCAAACTGCGACTTCCATCGACCTATACGATCCGTCATAGGAGGGATCTTGACATTCTCATGAATGCCAGCCCGCATGTCACGCGATATGTTAACGTTTGTGGACTTTAAGTCTTTCAATTCTTGCATTCGGGATTCAGCCCCTTTATGGTACAATAACATATCACCGCTATAATCAATCTCGATAAAGTGGCAGATATCTTGAAGCGTCTTCGATGGATTTGAAACTAGGTCCTCATAGCGGACAGTAATCGTCCGATGCAAAAATACGCTGCTTTCAGCCTCAAATCGAGCCAAACGTTCAACCCAATCTCTGGCAACGTCGGCGATCGATGCCTGTTTGCCAAACCAACTCTCACGGAACGAGCACGCCACGTCGCGACCGTCCCGGACTAAATGAATGAAATGCGCTTCCGGTAGGACCGAAGCTATCTTGGCAGAACAAAGAAGGTGCTGAGGCGTTTTATCCCCCCACCGAGATTTGCCCCGCTTGGTCGCATACAGCTTCCAAAAGGCTGCCAGACAACGTCCGCCGGAAACAGCTCCTTCCGGAACCTCATTGAGGGCCGTCATCAATTCGCACTCTTCCAGATTGAAATCATTCCACCTAGGGTGCGCTACGATCCTTTGCGTTAACTCCATTTGCAGAGCGGACGAAACCGGTTGCAAAAGCGATGGTAAGCCAAACAAATCACAGAAATGAGTTTCGGGTGGAACCGCCATCTCTGGGTGACAGTCCAGCATCAATCTTAGCATCGTTGATCCGGATCGCGGATAGCAAACAATAAATGGAAATGGTTTATCGTGGACCGTCATTCTAAATTTTCCGCAGGAAAATCTTCCTCTTCTATCATGCCGCTCTTTATGCCTTCACTTACATGATCACCACTTAGATAGAAAGAATTATACTCTTCTTCAATTCCACCCTCGTCCTGTAGACGAAGCCAACGGCGAAGGTGCCACGAAACCGCTGGAGGCACATCCCGCTCCTGCCTGAATCTTGCGCGCGCGTGAGAAAGCTTCGTCAGAAAATGCGCATAGCTCCTCACTGGAAAATGCCGAATTAGAGTAGAGTCAGAAACGCCTCTATCGCTCACCTCATGCTCGACCTCGTGATTTCCGCGCCCTATGGAACGCAGCCCCCGCAATGGGAAGAACATCTTTCCCGGCATTTTTCGAAGCATGATCGGAAGCGGCGACGAAATTGGCCCCGACACTCTATAACGTGCCGCAACGAATGGATTCGCTGAAACGGCATCCTCGCTACCCCTTCTTGGCAACATGTTCTGTCGCGGAATTAATACGGGCATTGGTACATCGACCATGCCTTCCTTAATAGTCGCCCCGCTTGATGAGATGATTTCATCTGCATCAAGACTTATACCATAATCCATACCAGCTTTGTATAGATTGTTTGCCATTTCTGTTGCCCAAATATCCTGCCTGTAGTCTGTTTCCTTTTTGTATATTATTGTCATTGGGATTTCTTTTGAAATCTCATTAATCACTTCTGTCGTTCCATCCACCGACATATTGTCAATTATAGCGAAATGCTCAAAGCCAATCTCTGCATGAAATCGTATATTTTTTTCGATAATGTCAACTTCATCCCGAACAATCATTA
>NZ_NWQG01000195.1:0-6804 GCF_002529485.1 Mesorhizobium sanjuanii | reverse complement strand
TCAATCACTAGAGGCTTCAGTAACGCACCCTTCCTACGAGCGATACACTGTTCGCACCAACCGAATTACAACGATAAGATTGCCAAGGCAGCCCCGCCATGGTCACAATACCAACCCGCAAATGAGGTTAGCCGCCAAAAGGTGAGCCCTCCCTAATTTAGGTTAACAAAATGTGAAAAAAATCGGCGGCTACTCACTTGGTCTAGGAAGAGGCGGGGCGAGAGACCTCGCCAAACGGACGTCAGACCTCGTCCTTGGTGCCAGGGGGCGAGCCGTCGCTGTCCAGAAGTTTAATCGGCCTCCCCGATCGGGGGCCTTTGAAGTGAAGCGCCTTACGCCGCCTTGGCTTCGTATGTCAGCGCATCGTCAATTGTCGACATATCTATCATCGAACTCGGCAAATTTCGTTGCGCCCGGCCGATCGAGCACGCGGACATGGCCTTGGCGAAACTCGAGAAACCTGCGTTCCCGCAATTCCCGCAGCATTCGGTTGACATGGATCGGCGTAAGGCCGAGCGCGTCCGCGAGATCATACTGGGTGAGAGGGCATGCATAGCCAGTGCGGGTGACAGCGCCAACACGCTCCAAGCGCGCGCCCAGTTCGAGCAGCAAATGAGCTGTACGCGCCAAGGCGCTTCGTCGGCCTACATTTGCGAGGTGTTGGGCAACAAGCGCTCTTTGGCGCGCGAAGGTCTCAAGAAAAAAAGAGAAAAGGTGCGGCGATTTCGCCGCAGCAAAGGCAAATGTCCTAGTCGAAGCTTCAAAAACTGCAAGTTCAGTTCTAGCCACAAACGTTTCAAGAGCGCTGCCCGTGTTCGACTGCGGCAGAATGATATCGCCCTCCAGGGCAAAATCCAGTATCTGTCGCTGCCCGCCGGCAAGATCATGGGAAATGCACCCCCAGCCTGACTGGATTATGAAGACGCGATCGCTGTCCTCTCCCTGGCTGACAATGGCCGTTTCCGCCGCATATCGCCTCGGCACGAACCCTAGAGTCTTGATATACGCCTTGTCGTCTTTGAGTCCGACCGATAGTGGACGATTTTCATTTTCACTCGAAAAAGGGTGTGAAGCATACGTCATGGAACCCCACCAGACCCTCCCTCTAGATACCTCCCAACGAAAATGTACATCAGCTTTGATGAGTTGAGTACCCCGCATTTGCTACAACCATCGGATGATATTGCACTGCACTCTCGTAAGAAGCAAGGATCGTGCCTAGCAAGCTGAAATGGGACCCGAATTCACAGCAAAGTTCGCCCGACTTTCAAGCCGGCAATTTGCCCGCGCCAATGTGCTTCAGCGGCATTGCGCCGACGGAATCGCGCCGACTTCGAGCAGTGTAAGATATTGGCAGGAGGTGGAGAGGTGCTGCTTTAGCTGGATCCAGGTAAACGCCAACTTTCGCTGGCAACGAGACAGCTGCGGTTGTCCGCTTGATCCGTGGCCTTCCGCAACGATGTAGCCGCATCTTTAAGCAACCCTCTGATTTCAATCGCAGATAACACCTCGGATGTCTCCAGCCCGAGCAGCACCGATTCACTCAAGTGCAATGCTGCAAGCGCAATCGCTGTAGGTCAGCGACCTCACAGGACGAGCAAATCGCCACTGGGCCTGGCACAAGATTTTCTTTTTTGCCATGACGACCTCTCAATGGACAGAGCGTCAGTTCATGGGCTCAGAACTACTGCGACTTGATGAGTAACCCTCGCTGGAGTTCCAGGATCGGAATGGGTCGATTGACGCCCCACTTTCGAGCCATACTGTCTCCGCCGTCAGCCGCGACACAGGGGCAAGGTAGTACCTCATTCGCGGTAGCCATGTTCCCCGATTACCTCGCATGACGGAGAGACTACCCGCCACGCACCCTGGAAGAGAATATCTGGAGTGCCGTTGCCACCGACCGAAAGTCCGTGCAACGGGGCCGCATCGGCTTTTGCGCATCATGGATCCAGCGCCTAGGGCGTTTATTGCGCTCCATAGCCTAAGCCGCCATTTGATCCCGTTTGGCACCGAGTTCAGGGAACCTTCCCTTGATGGCGTTTTGAATCCTCTTTTCCAGCCACATGACGGCCATGCTCAAGCCTAAAACGAACAACATCGAGAGCACAAACACAATGGGCGTCGGAAGATCCAACGAAAATAACCACCAAACCATGACCATTCCAACGGAGTAGTGATTCAGATAGATGGGATAGCTTATCCCCCCGAGATACTTTACCAGCCCCCGATATTCACCAAGTCTATGTTTAACAAACTCACCATGCCTCACTCCTCTTGCCATTGCATACATACTGGCAAACCAAATCATCACCGCTGAGAACTTATGCTCATAGCCTCGTTCAACCGAAATGAAAATCTCCGCAGTACCCATACCGAAGAATAGCAATAACAATACTGCCTTCGACACACGATTCCCCATTCTGCTGTGATCATCATCACTGTTTTTGACAAGAAAAAAGATCATACCCGCAGCAAAGAAAACGCCGTGCTGCAGCAGAAGCAGTTTGAAGGGGAACCTCGAAAGCACTGAGAGCGCTTCCTCCGACCGCGTGGACGGCGGCAGTATATGTAACCCAGAGACAATAAGAATATATACCGAGCTAGAAAGCCCTATTATTTTGGCCAGATCGTAGAGTGACAAACGAAACTTCGACAAAATTGCTGCGGCCACCGAAAAATAAAATACGGCCTCGACGACAAGAGACCATACGACCCCGTCGATATAAGGGCCTTTAGGGGACAATATTACAGATCTACAAAAATCCATCAGAAGAAGGGACAAATCCTCGCCATAAAAAGCTCGTGCCACCAAGCTGACGAGCGCGGACAGCCACAGGGCTGGCAATATACGCGTAGCGCGAATGCGCGCGAAACGCAGCGCTTGCGATGCCCCTCCTTCGCCTGAGGCACTCATGGCGATGACAAACCCGGAAATTACGAAAAAAATTTCGACCCCTACAGCACCCAAACCGGCAAACGCCGACAGAAAACCGAAGGCGACATCATTCCCCTCGGCGACTGACGCACTGTTCCAGGCATATGTCGCAAAATGGTTTAGTAACACCAAAATCGCTGCAAAAATGCGTAATAAATCTATGATGAGATAGTGGACATTGCGTTCCATATAATGTTTCCGGACTTTGCCTGAGGCCAAGACATAATATTATCGTGAAAGGATCAATGCCCCTGCTAATACGTTAGGATATACGCTAAATGGATGAACCGTCGGGATGAACTGTGTCTTACAACACCGATACACCGCTCTTGGAGAATTGATGGATTGGTCGGCGCCTTAATACGTCGAGTAGCGCCGCGTTCCAATCATTGCTATCGATAGAGAATGCTTCGCTACGTCTTCCAGATAGCCGCATGGCTGTTGCTCATCGCCATCTTGGCCGCGACGATTGTTCCGATTGGAATGCGCCCCCATTCAGGCCTTGGCCCAGAGCCAGAACGAGTCGCCGCGTTCCTTGTCCTTGGTCTGTTGTTTGGTCTCGCCTACGACCGCAACTGGGTGCTGGCGCTTAGCCTGGTAATCGTGGCTGGAGTCGGCATCGAAGCATTGCAGATGCTCAGCCCAAGTCGGCACCCTACCCTTGAGGACGCTGTGATCAAAGCGCTCGCCGGCAGCGTTGGGGTTTCGGCTGGCTGCATCATCGCAAAGAAAGGCTGGTTGGGACGGTAGAATGTTCGTTTCGACCGGCGCTACGCAGCGATTGGTCGATCTGCACAGCATACCACATGGCCCCTGACGCTCACCCCGCTCCTACAAATCCACGTGCTGTACTCCTAATTGGTGTCGTGCCCCTAATTGATGCCGTGCTAATGTTCTCGCCGGCTTGGGAGGTTCCGATCGACCTCATTGCGAATGTGTTCGCCGGCGCGTGGGCTGCCGGCGTGCTTGCCGCCATCTGGTATGTCTGGAGGCGGCCCTCGCCGCCCGTTGCCGAGCGTGAGCAAGATCGCGATTTGCAGGAGTGGCTGGACGGGCAACTGTAGAGGCCGCTTCCGGCGGATTTCTGACATAACGTCGTCAACGTGGCCGTTCACCGCCTCCCGGCAGGGATCGTTGTCATTGTGGGTCGTGTCCGGCCTCGTTGTCTGCAGGTCCACACGCATGACCGATCTGCCGACCGGTCCGAGAGAGCCGAGATCGTCGGTTCTGTCTGTCGAGGAAGAGGCCGTCATCGTCGCCTTCCGCCGGTACACGCTGCTGCCGCTGGACGATTGCCTCTATGCCTTGCAGCCAACGATCCCGCACCTGACGCGTTCGTCATTGCATCGTTGTCTGCAGCCCACGGCATCGGTCGCTTGTCGGACGTAGAGGGCGACAAGCCGGCGAAGAGCTCTTGATCAGGCGGCTCGCCGGCGATGTCCGCATACCCTCGAAGAGCACGGTGCATGCCGTGCTCGATCGTCACGGCCTTGTGAAGCGCGCCCGTCAGCGGCGGCGCTTCACAGCCGAGGGCACGCAACTGTCACAAGCGGCAGTGCCCAACGCGTTGTGGTGCACGGACTTCAAAGGCGAGTTCCGGCTGGGCGATGGTCGTTATTGTTACCCCCTGACGGTCACCGACCAGGCCTCGCGCTGCCTGCTCGCCTGTGAAGCGCTCGAATCGACGAAGGAAGGCCCGGTCATCGAGGCCTTCATCCGCCTGTTCAGGGAACGCGGCCTGCCTGCCGCCATCAGGAGCGACAACGGCCTGCCTTTCGCTTCGCCCAACGGCCTCTACAACCTGTCCAGGCTGTCGGTCTTCTGGCTCAGGCTCGGCATCGCCATTGAGCGTCAGGCCCGGCACCCCCAGCAGAACGGCCGTCACGAGCGCATGCATCTGACGCTGAAGAAGGAAACGACCCGGCCGGCGGGCTCAAACATCCTGCAGCAGCAGGTGAGGTTCGACGCTTTCGTCAACGAGTTCAATGAGAAAAGGCCGCACGAAGCGCTCGCCATGAAGGCGCCGGCCGAACTCTACACGCCCTCTGCAAGAGCCTATGAGGGCCTGCCGGAGGTGGAATACCCCTTTTACGATCGCGACGCTCTCGTCACCGCCTGCGGCTGCCGCGGTCCAACTTTCGCATTACCGGAGTCACAATTACGCCATGCACAACAATTGAACTTAGCACGGCGAAGCAGACGGTTACCCAAAGAACTGTCGCGCCCTCAAATTCAGCCTGGCCGAGTGCAAATGCGAGGTAGTAAAACGAGCCAAGGCCGCGTATTCCAAAAAAAGCGATCACGGCCTTTTCTCGTGATGACGCTTGAAATCCGATTAGCCCAATCCACCCTGCGAGCGGTCGCACTACGAACAGTATCAGGGCGGTAGTGACGATCACTTGCCAGCTCAAGGCGCCAAAAATCGACCCTTCTGCGATGGCTGCCCCAAAGCAGACCAGCAGGACCATCATCAGCAACCGCTCAATCTGCTCCGCGAAATCGTGCAAACTCTCATGATACTCGTGCTGGCGCTCGACGGACCGTAGTGCCAAGGCCGCGACAAACACTGCAAGGAAGCCATAGCCGTGAAGAAATTCAGTCGAGCCGTATGCAAGGCAGGTGATACCGAGCGCAACAAAGCCGTCTCTCGTCTCTGACAACCCCGACCTTTTCGGCAGGCGAAACGTTACGTAGCCCATGACTTTTCCGCCCAGCCATCCAATGCCAACGCCTGCTGCGATCTTCCAGAGAACATCGACGACGAGCCAGTGCGTGAAGAAGGGCTCGCCGGACGCATTGGACAGCACAATAGCGATGGCGAGATAGACGAACGGGAAGGCCGCTCCATCATTGAGGCCGGCCTCGGAGGTAAGGGCAAAACGCACCTCGTCCTCCTTGCCGGATTGGGGTGGACCAACCTGTATGTCACTTGCCAGAACAGGGTCAGTTGGTGCGAGAACAGCGCCAAGCAGAAGTGCGGCGCCAATGCCAAGCCCGAGAATTGACCAGCCGAGAAACGCAATTCCTGCGATCGTCAGAGGCATGGCGATGCTGAGAAGGCGCCATGAGGACTCCCAACCCCGCCAACTCACTACCCGGTCCAGCTTCAGGCCAGCCCCCATAAGGGCGACGATGACAACAAATTCTGTGAGACGCTCGGTTAGTATCCGGTTCTCAAGTGGGTTCACCCCTACGAGCGGAGAGAATGATGACCAAACCAGAAGAACCCCGATCCCGATGCAAACCATTGGCAACGAAAGCGGAAGCCTCTTGAGAAGCATGGGCAGCCAAGCTGTAAGGAGCACGATTGCTCCAAAAACTGCCAAGAGGAGGGCATAGGACTGCATATGGCTTAGGCCGTTGAACGCATGCTCGAAAAATCCGAAGTCTGCGGTCCCAACAAGCGACCCGAAATGCACCGCCTCAGCAGGCTACACGCAGTTCACCTTTCGGCCCATCCCGTTTCTTGCGGTGAATGGCCGCTGACCCGAAATCAGGATCGGTTCTCGGAAAGGCGTTGGAGCGTCCCATCGCGCCCATTGTCGCTTTGATTGCTTCGTGCACCGCTTAGCCGTGGCAATGCAGATGTGGCGCTCTAGCGTCAAGCGAGCGCATCCGCAGGCAGACTACACGCCCGCTGCGAACAATGAGGTTTCCGGATATCCAGGCAAACATCCGCATTGGAGCGATCAATATCGACGGCAGAAGAGCGTCCAGAAAGGGCTGTCGGCGGCACCGTCGTGGGAACGAAAAAAGAAGGGATGCAGAACCTTCGTGTGCGATTTTTGCACGCGATCCCCCATAACTATTTGATTCTACTTACTTGTTCGTCCAGTCCATCATGGGCGCCACGGCCACTCTATGAT
>NZ_NWQG01000194.1:0-13346 GCF_002529485.1 Mesorhizobium sanjuanii | reverse complement strand
CCTGATTTTTCAGCATTTTTTCTTTAACATCAAATCGTTGGAACCTGCCGGGTGCACACGAATTTACGCCAGAATAGGACCCTTTTCGCCAGGTTTCGATCTCTCAGTGCACACGGAGCGCATACGAAAAAATGGCCACCTACACAAAGCTCTCGTCCGGTTCCTGGCGTGTCCAGGTCCGTCGCAAAGGTCGCTACGTCAGCGACGACGCTCGGCAACCGACGCTGAGCGCCAGTTCGATCGAGGTGAGACGCCGACCAAGTCCCGCATAGCGCGCCTGAAAACCTTCGGCGAACTGATAGACCTTCATATCGACGACATGTGCGATGTAGGCAAGTCCCCTCGCCGCTCCAAGGCCGCGGCCCTCGATATGCTCCAACGGCATCCGGGGAAGTGCAACCTCGCAACGCTCGATCGCGAACGGCTCATTCGTTTTGGTCGTGACCGCGCCGCCCAAGGTGCCGGACTGATGACTCTTGGTATCGACATCGGCTTTATAAAACTTGTTCTTACTCACGCCGCTGCGGTCCACGGCCTGCCCGTCCTTCGAAGGTACACCAGTGCCAGGGCCACTTGAGGAAAAAAAGCCCAACGCTTGGAATAGTCTCTCCATCGTCTCAGTATACGGCACATGAAAGCGAGCTTCGACGTCACTCCGCATTTGGAGGATCTCTGGCGGTATGGTCGAGTGCTTACGCACAATGACGCAGACGCCGACGACTTGGTGCAGGAGTCGCTTGCTCGTGCTCTCTCCCTGGCTCGTAGTTACGACGCTTCGCGTCCTCTCATGCCCTGGCTGATCACAATCGTGCGAAATACCTTTCTGACCAGTGCGGTCCGTGCGAAGGCAGAGAGGCGGCGGATTGCCGCCTATGCGGAGCAGTCCGACCCGTTGTTATTGCCGTCGCAGGAGCACAGCGCCGAACTCTCCAATGTCAGAAAGGCGCTGACAGAACTACCTACGGAGCAAGCCGAAGTTCTCCATTTGGTTGGAGTCCTGGGTTTCACGTATTCTGATGCCGCAACGGTGCTCGGCGTACCGCAGGGAACTGTCATGTCCCGCCTGAGCCGCGCACGTGCTGCCCTGAAAAACAACATGGAAAAGCTGCGCGACTGCGCACCTTCCCAGTTGAAAGTTGTAGGAGGCCGTGATGTGGCCAAGTGACCGCATTTCCGAGGACGAGATCAACCGCTTTCTGGACGGGGAACTGACCCAGTCCCAGAGATCCGACCTCCAGGCCCGTCTTGCCCTGGAGCCGGAACTGGCGGCGGACGTGTTTGCGCAAGCGCAGCGCATGGAAGCTTTGCGCGTCGCTCAACCGCAGCGGCTTTTCCCGCCGCGTGCCAGCGTGGACAAGGCAAAGCGACTGGAGAGTGCGTTTCGACGGCGAAAGATATTCAGTGTGCTCAAGCTGCAAACGGCAGCCGCCTTGCTCGTTTTGGTGGGTTGGTCGGCCAACTCATTGACACTGCCTCTCCGGCAGGGAGGCCAAACCACGGACGAGAATTTCATTCTCGCCGCGCGTGATGCTTTGCGTGTGGCGCAACTGAATGCCGGCCCGGAGAAAGGCAGTGAACCAAAGCAGGACAAGATCGAACGACTGGTCGGCGCAATGAACATCAGCATGCCGGATCTTCCAGCGACATGGCGGGTGAAAGATGTTCAGGTGCAGCCTTGGAACGGGCAGCAGAGCCTTGTCGTGACGGCCGATACGCCGAGCGTCGGCCGGATCACTCTGGTTGCGGTCGCGATGAGCGGCGAAGACGCCATACCTCCAACTCCCGCGACGGATGGCCGGGTGCCGACCGTCTACTGGCAATCTGGTGGCACAGCCTACGCTTTGATGGGCCCCGCCGCCCCCGACCGACTTGAGAAGGAAGCTAAGGAAATCGAAGTTGCTACACGGAGGAACGTTGCGTCCAAGAGAAGGGGCTGATGACCACTGAACCCACAACCACCAGCCAGAGGAAGGTGAAGCTGCATGTCTGCCGAGCAAATTCAGAAACATTTCGTGGGGTTTCTTGGTGCAGATGTAGGAGTCTCGTTCAGTGATCCTGCAGACCCACGTGAGGTGGTTCTATATCGGCCAGACAGGCTATCTGAGGAATTCGTGACTTGGGCATTTGAAGAGTTGGAAAAGACCGCACCGGATGTTGCAAGGAAGATTGACCGACTGCTCGTATCATATGAGACCCGACATGGCCGCACTCGGCGCAGGGTAGACATCTCCTCAAATAGCATGGCGCCCCAGCCGCAAAACCCTGAGCCATCTTCAGGAGCTGAGGCTCCGGGGCGGGCGGCATGATACGGCTTCCGTCACCGACCATAGGAGCCATGCGGTACTACTCGTCGACTTGCCCGGTTTGCGAAGAAACCGCGCTCGCGGCCGACATTATCTTGCGAACGGTCGAATTCCAGTGTGCTCGCTGCGGCGGATACGAAATCACCGCCGCCGCGCGCTCGGCCATGCGAGCGATGTCGTCGGAGCGACGTGTGCTGTGGCTTACGCAGGCCCGGAAACAAACGTCCGAAACTCAGCGAATTGCTCTGTTAGTTTGTGCTAACGAGAATCTGACCGGCGGTGAATAATTGCATCCTGGGAGATGACAACAGGAACGTATCAACGTCGCGGATTTCGACGAAAGACACGCGTAAGAATGATGCTGTTCGAGGAAGCGCACCCGCGGGCGTGTCCTCGCGGCCCGGCATTTCCGGCGGGGTTGGTGCCGGGCCGATCCGCCCGTGTTTGCGGAGTGATCCACTTCAAGTCAACGGGGCGGCAGGCGCGGAGCCCCTGGTCTCCCGCGCCAACGTCCCGAAAAATAGCCGTCAGGCTGGAATAGTTTCCTGCCACGCTCGGTATACGCCGCATGAGAATGAACTTCGACGTGGCGCATCGAGTAACGGGCCATCGTCCTATGCTGGGAGCGGCAGCGCCATCTTGGGAGCGCAGCGCGGGTGCTGATGATCGCGACGACGTCAGTGCTTGCGGTCGGGAGGAGCGCGCTCTCATTGGCCCAGCGGTTGTCCCCCTGTCCATGACCGCTGGGCCGTTCGGCCAGATGAAAAACACCTAACTAATTACGCCAGGTTGGCGGCCACATGGCCCCGCTGACCATAGATGCATTGGACGGCACACGAGACGGGTATGCGGAAGTTGGAAGACTATGAGGAGATTGCGCTAATCGGCTACCCGTACGACGGAGAGTACATAGCCGTGGTGGATGGCAAAGGCGATCATGCTCGACTACTCGGAGGCGAATTGTGCGGCCTTGATGGCGCAACACTGACTGACCAGGCGGCGACTTTGCCACGATACTATCCATGGGCATCCCATCTCGTTATCGCCACTGTTAAAGGGGACCGGCTTATTGCGATCCGTGATTACTGAAGGGCAAATGTTGCTCTCACGGAAGCAATACCCAACGCCCTATCAGGGGGCAGCTCTATCAGGCCGGAGCACGGCCCGAGTTGACCGTGGCCAGGATTTCCAATGACCGCATTGAGAAACCCCATAATCAAATCTCGGCGGTACGGGAAAACCACCTTGACCAAGTTTGTAGCGCTATGAAGCCGGAAGGAAATGATGACCATCAAAGCAGTTGGAGTGAGCATCGCATCTTTGCTACTTTCGATCACTTGGGCGCAGGCTGACCCCAGACTCCTCTCTCAGCACGGCGCATGGGGCGTCTACTCTTATCGCTCTGACACAAAACGCTGCTACGTCCTGAGTGTCCCCGTTTCCAAACTGCCGGCGGGTGTCGATCATGGTGAAAATTTTGTCATAGTCTCGCAGGCGCCGGACGATGAACAGCCCGAAGCCATCATGGGGTATCGGCTTAAGCCGGGATCGGAAATCGATGTGGCGATCGCAAACCAGCGCTTCTCGATGTTTACCCAAGACAACAAGGCATGGCTGCCGAACGCCGAGGAGGATCGATCAATGGTCAGTGCCATGCGAGCAGCCAGCAAAATGAAACTGTCGGCCACGTCGTGGCGAGGTACGCAGACCCAGTACGCCTATTCGCTGATGGGGCTAACCGCCGCCTTAAGCGCAAGCAAGACTTGCAAATAGATGCCGCCATTCGGCTCGTTGAGCGATGTCTGTCGGTGCGGCGTAGTCGCTCCGTCAAATCGCCCAACCGACTTGGAGAAACATCACCCAAGCGCGTCGATCCTCGGATGGCAAAAGGATGAGAGAGTTTTTCAATGCCGCAATCGTTATCCTGCTGATAGCGATTGCCGTCATCCTGCTCTTGCTGGCACCAAGAGGCTTCCAACTTGGTCCGCCCGAGCCGTTTGTTAGTTCTCGCGCTTCTGGCTTGATGCGAGGAGTCGTCGACACCTTCGTGCAGACCCCTTTTACGGGACCTGGGGTGTGAGGCGGTCCGGTCCAGCCGGATGCAATCAATGTTCTAAAACCGAGCGCGGCGCCCAGGCTCTTAGCACCCTATCGATAAAAATCCGAGCGGGCTGGAATAGTTTCTGGTCCGCCTCGGTATACCCCACATGACGGCGAGGCTCGTCGCCGCTCCTACTTTCGAAGGGTTCCTCATGGCGGGGTGCCTATCCGTGATGCGCGTGGCTGAAAGGAAGAACAATGGAAGATAATCGAACCATAGCGCAACGCTGGGATGCCTATCAGCCATCCAAGACACTCTGGTTCTGGTCGCTGGCAGGCGTTGCAATATTGACAATGATCCTGGGCTTCACCGCGGGCGGTTGGACGACAGGCGGAACCGCGAAGCAGATGGCGCTGATGTCCGCTCGCGACGCGCGGGCTGAACTGGTGGCAAATCTGTGTGTCGAAAAATTTGTCAGTGCGGCCGACGCGAGCCAGAACCTGGCCAAACTGAAGGAGACATCGTCCTATCAGCGCGACAGCTTTATTACCGATGGCGGCTGGATCAACCTGGCCGGCATGAAAAACAAAGCGCCCGGCGCGGCAGACCTGTGTGCAGACAAGCTGGCTGCGATGGACGCTATACCCGCGCGCAGCGTTTCACCTTCCCAGACAAGCGGCTGAAGAAGGTCTGCTCGTGAACGTGATAGTCACACCGCACGTGTAGATCGAGCAAAAACGATTCCTGGCGCGTGCCTGGATATGGCGCGCGCCCTCGCCTCGTGACTTCAGATGGCGCATGTCCCTCATCCCGGCGAGAGAATGTTGAATCCAGGCGGGCTCCCCTTTCTCAGAAGTACGGTGAAACTTCTGATATCGTGGGCACTCATTCGATTTGCTCTCACCGCCGCCTTGCTCGCCGCATCTGCAACGACGACAGGATTGAGAGCCGAGACCACTGGCCTCCCTCTACCTCGCTTCGTCTCTTTGAAAAGTTCACCCGCGAACCTCCGGATCGGCCCTGGTGTCGGCTACAGCGTTGAATGGGTCTACATCCGACCGGGCATTCCCCTTGAGATTTACCAGCAATTTGGCAACTGGCGGCGGGTAAGAGATTGGAACGGAGCCAGCGGATGGATCTATGCACCGCTTCTCTCAGGGCATCGAACGGCTGTGATCGCTCCTTGGAGCAAGAGCAACGTTGCTCTGCGCAAGAAGCCGACATTCGATAGCGCTGTTATTTCTTGGTTCGAACCTGGCGTTGGAGTCAAGCTGAGGCGATGCGATGGGCAATGGTGCAGCGTGGCGCTGGATTCGATGTCAGGCTTCGTCAAACAGTTCGACCTGTGGGGGGCATATCCCGGCGAAGTTTTGTGAACGACGAGTGGCTGTGCAACCATGAGCATCGATCACGTGCCCACCGCGTATCCAGACATCCCTCACAAGCGCGCGCATTCGGCCGCCGGACGAAGCCGGTGCCGGCAGTAGTCAAAGTGTCATTAGGCCACGGTAAGGTCGCTCACGTCAAAGTTGCTGCCGGGAGCCCATCGATGGAGACGTATCTTGTCGAGCGAATGGAAGGCGATGATGTGATCGCGGGCCGCATCATCGACGCGCCAAGCCCGTTCAGAGCAGCTTCCCTGGCGACGGATCGACACATCACGCTGCGAACGTGGGAAGAGGATTGGATCCGCGTAACGGACGAGAACCGGGGTCAAATCTTCGCCTATTGCTTTATCTCTGGCGCACACGCCGCTGCCAACGCTTGGCCCGTTAAAAAGCAGGATAAACAGGGGTTTGCGGCCGGACGTTGGAAGTAAGATGCTCTATTCTCGGCTCCATCCGCACGCCTATCGCTTTTTCACCGAAAGAAGAAAGTGACTTGGCGTGAAATCACAATAGCGTGAAGACTAAGCCCGATTGCCGATAATGGCGGCGAATATTCCCTATCGGACGTGCGGTCAGCCCCCTTGAGGCGTGGCGGCGTCATCAGAATGATCGATGAAAAGGTTTCGACGGAGCGCGATAAGTGACCCTAACCTCAGCGTGGGCCACTCATGTCTCCAATGTATTTGGCATCAGAAAGGACGGATCAGGATCTACAGGCGGATCGTCAACCAACGACCCCCGGTAGATGGTCGAACGTCCCGGAATACGCACTTGATCAGGGCGGCCCCGTCCTGCGCCCCTATCAACGCATGGGCGTCGATTTTGCGAACATTCCCGTCTTCGATCACCTGAGAGACATCACCAGGCAACATCCCAACAAACTCGCGATCAGCGACGGCACCACCCGTCTGACCTATTCCCAGCTTCTACAAGCCGTCGAGATGCTGTCCCACCGAATTGCGGCCGTCGTTCCCAACGGACAGGCGATCGGGATCCTTCAGGCCAACTCGGCCTGGTACCCTGTGGCCATCTTGGCGAGCATGGCGGTTGGGCGGCCTTGCGTGCCACTCAGCACGAGAGATCCTCATTCGCGAACCAACGAGATTGTTGTCGCGGCTCGGCTCTCGGCGGTCATAGGCGATGGCAATGTTTGCCCTGTCGGTCTGACTCAGGATGTCCACTGGATTGATGCGACCACCAGCATCACGCCGCAAGTCCAGCCGCTACCCCAGTCCTGTTCAGTCTCGGTCGACGCGCCCGCAGTGGTGCTCTACACCTCAGGCAGCACCGGTCACCCCAAAGGCATCGTCAACAGCCAGCGCAGCCTGCTTTGGCGGGTTCAGCAATATGTCGACGCATGCCACATCAACTCGGATGATGTCTTCTTGCCCTTGACCGGGCCTGCCACGATCGCCGGTTGCCGGGAGGTTCTCGCCGCCGTCCTGACCGGCGCCACCTTGCATCTTGCCGAGCTCGAAGCCATCGGCTTGCGGGCGGTCCAGCGCCTGGTGGCATCCGAAGGCGTGACGGTCACCTATCTGGTGCCGGCCTTGCTTCGCGCACTCATGGCGGACACACCTGCCGACGCCTTCCGCTCGCTCAGAGTGGCCAGGATCGGCGGAGAAAAGGTCACATGGGCCGATATCGCCCTGCTGCGCAAAGTCGTGTCGAACACCTGCTTCATCCAGATTGGTTACTCGTCAACCGAGACCACGGGATCGCAATGGTTCTTGCCGCAAGACTGGCCGGAGGAAGGCACCTCGGTTCCGGTTGGCTGGCTGCTCCCAGGAATGATGTTCGCGATTGTCGACGAAGGAGGGCGCCGCGTTCAGTCCGGCGAGGTTGGCGAGCTCCTGATAAGAAGCCCTTATGTCTTGCTTGGCCATTGGGAGAACGGCGCCGTCGCGCCCGTGGCATCGAATCCGGATGATGGTGATCTGCGGGTATTCGCAACGGGTGACCTTGTCCAGCTTGACAGCCATGGCCTGCTGCACATCGTTGGCCGCAAGGGCCGCCAAATAAAGATCAATGGTCGGCGTATCGAGCCGACCGAACTCGAACTTGTATTGCGTAGCGCGTCTGACGTGGAGGATGCCGTCGCGATGATGACGGCGGCAAGTGAGCTTGTTGCATTCGCCATTCCCCAGCCATGGGCGGGACCAGCCTTTTCGGACGAGCTCCGCCGGCTTGTCAGAACGAAGCTGCCGCCGGAGCTGTGTCCCATGCGGTTCCACACGATAGCTGCAATTCCACGTCTGCCGGGCGGCAAGGTCGACATGGTTGCGCTTGAGGAGATTGATCTTTCAGCCAGGAAGATCGCCCCGCCTGCGCAGCAGTCCAATACCAGCGAGCTGACCGCCCATCGGATAGTGCAGCATGTCTGGAACAATATCCTCAACACACGCGTCGCCGCAGGACGCTGGGATGACGCAGGCGGAGACTCGCTGAAGCTGCTGCGTTGCGTCATGGAAATCGAAAACGCCATCGGGCAGGAACTCAGCCTCGATGGGTTCACGGTCGGTATGAACATGGGCGAAATGGTCAAGGTGGTCGCGTCGGCACAAGCAAGCGCCCCGCGCGCCCAGGTAAAAAAGCACGAACCCCCAATTCTTTTCCTGCTGCCGGGATCCGCCGGCTATGGCCCAAGCTTTGCCGCCTTTGCATCTTCGATGGGCAAGATGGCGCGAGTGGTCCCCATCAGATATCCAGCCTTGGCTATGATATTGCGCGGACCAAACACTGTCGCAAACATGGCCGAGGGCGCGGTCGAGCAGATTCGCCGCGCGCAGCCGACGGGTCCCATAAGACTTCTCGGCCATTCGCTCGGCGGCGCCGTCGCGTTCGAGGTTGCGGAGCGGCTGCTGGCCGCGGGGCGAACCATAAAGTTCCTTGGAATCCTCGACACGAGCCTCCTCGGCGAGCGCAGCACCTATTGGGAGATGATTGTCCGCACATACCAGCGGATCCGGACCAATCGCGTCACCGCTGACCGGATGGTTTGTCGCTTCCTTGCAAAAGTTGCTGTCAAAACGGGCTTCGAGGTGCAGCTCGCCCGCATCCTCAATCGCTATGCTCAGGATGAGTTCAACGCGACGAGTTTCAGAACCAAACTGGAACTGCAGGGGCAGTTGCGAGGCCGGGCCTTCTACCAGTGGCTGGCGATACCCAGACCGACGCTGCCGATCACCGCAACTCTCTTCCGCTGCGCTCGTCCCAAAATGCCGTTGGCGATTGGGTGGGATGGCGCTTTCGCGCGCCTGGATGTGGTTCCGGTCGTTGGCAGTCACTTCGATATGGTCACAGAGCCCTACCTCGCCACCAACCGCCCGCTCATCGAGAGCGCTTTGGAGCAAACCTATTCCGCGGCCGAGCTGCGCATACAGGAGTAAGGACCATCGACCTGATTTCAGAATTCAGCAGGGCCACGCTCGTGCTCGATGCTCGCGTGGAGGTCGATCGCATCGTCGAGATCCTGCGCGAGCAGGTTTTTGGTACACTGCGGCGTCGTGGCGTGGTTGTCGGCCTCTCCGGTGGCATAGACAGCTCCGTCGTCGCTGCCTTATGCGCGCGCGCATTTGGGAAAGACAAGGTTCTGGGGTTATTCATGCCGGAGCACCATTCCTCCGGCGATTCGCTCAGACTAGGCCGCGTTGTCGCGGCCCAGCTTGGCATCGATACGATCCTGGAAGACATAGCAGCGCCCCTTGAGGCCATCGGCGCCTATCGCCGACAGATCGAAGCGATCCAGACCGCTGTTCCCCAGTATGGCGACGGCTGGAAATGCAAGCTGGTGCTTGCGTCGGTTCTCGAGAGCAACGGCCTCAACATAACACGCCTCACGGTTGAAGATCCGCAGGGCAAGACCGACACGGTGCGCCTGTCGCCGGCAGCCTATCTGCAGATCGTCGCCGCAACCAATTACAAACAGCGCCTGCGCAAGATGACCGAGTATTACCACGCGGACCGCCTCAACTATGCGGTGGCAGGCACGCCAAACCGCCTTGAGTACGACCAGGGCTTTTTCGTCAAGCAGGGCGATGGAACCGCCGATCTGATGCCGATCGTCCATCTCTACAAAACCCAGGTCTACCAACTGGCCGAATATCTTGGAGTGGATGAAGAGATCCGGCGGCGGCCGCCCACCACCGACACTTTCTCCATGGCCCAGAGCCAGGAGGAGTTCTATTTCGCGCTGCCCTATCACCTGATGGATCTGTGCCTCTACGGTGTGAACCACGGGCTCTCTGCCGAGGAGGTGGCAGCCGCCGCCGATCTCACCGCGGTCCAGGTTCAAAAAGTCTTCAAGGACATCGACAGCAAACGGCGTGCAGCGCGCTATCTTCACGCCCGGCCCTTGCTGCCTGCCGCGATGGACGAGGGCTGACCGGATGTGCGGCATTGCCGGAATTGTGTCGCTGAGCGCCGCTGCCGCGCCTCCTTCGCGAGACGCATTGATACGCATGGCAGGAGCACTTACGCATCGCGGCCCGGACGAGCGCGGTCTTTACCGGGACAGACGTGCGGGCTTGGCGCATGCCCGCCTGTCCGTCGTCGATCTTTCCAGCGGCCAGCAGCCGCTCGCGGATGCGGGCGACACGACATGGATCGTCTTCAACGGCGAGATATTCAACTATGTCGAATTGCGTGAAAAGCTGGTCGCTCTCGGCCACCGCTTCCGCACGCGCAGTGACACGGAGGTCGTCATCCACGCCTATCGTGAGTGGGGCGAGGCAGCCTTCGAGCGGATGAATGGGCAATGGGCGATCGCAATATGGGACTCCGTGGCGGGTCGTCTCGTGTTATCGCGCGACCGGTTCGGCATCTGCCCGCTGCACTATTGCGAGCACGGCGGTCGGCTTTACTTCGCCAGCGAAGTGAAAGCCATCTTCGCCGCCGATGCCGGCATATCCCGTGCCTTCGATCCGGTTGGTCTCGACCAGACCTTCACATTGTGGACGATCGTACCGCCGCAGAGCGTATTTCGCGGAATTAAGGAACTAAAGCCGGGCCACGTTCGCATCTATGAAAATGGAACCGTTCGCGAGCGGGCGTTCTGGAAGCCGAGTTATCCCGAAATTTCCGGCCCGAACGATGGTCAATTCACCGGATCGCTCAATGATGCGGTGGAGGAAGTGCGCAGCGCTCTCGAAGCCGCCACCGCCCTGAGAATAGTAAGCGCCGATGTTCCGGTCGGCTGCTACTTGTCCGGCGGGCTCGACAGTTCGCTTGTCGCCACGCTGGGCAGGCGCTTCGCGGGCGAGCGTTTCCAGACCTTCTCGCTGCGTTTTGCCGATGCTGAATATGACGAGACCCGTTTCCAGCGCCTGGTCGCCGGCGCGACCGGAAGCGAGCATCATGAGGTGGTGGTCTCGCGCAACGATATCGCCGAGATCTTTCCCGAGGTGATCTACCACACCGAGCGCCCCATCCTCAGGACCGCGCCTGCGCCGCTGTTCCTCCTCTCCAGGCTGGTGCGCGAGCACGGCATCAAGGTCGTGCTCACCGGCGAAGGGGCCGACGAGATGTTTGCCGGCTACGATCTGTTCCGCGAAGGCAAGGTCCGCCGCTTCTGGGGGCGCCAGCCCGCTTCGACACGACGCCCGCGGCTGCTCGATCGCCTCTATCCTTACCTCAGCCGCTCGCCGGTGCACCAGCAAGCCATGGCGCGCCAGTTCTTCGGCCGCAACATCCAGTCCCATGGCGCGCCAGGTTTTGCGCATGACACGCGTTGGCACACCACCGGCGCCGTCAAGCGGCTGTTCTCCGCCGACATGCGCGCTGAAACCGGGCAGCGCGATGCCGTTTCCGAACTGCTCGGCCGCCTGCCGGCGGAGTTTTCACGATGGGGTTCGCTTGCCCAGGACCAGTTTATCGAGATCGAGACGCTGATGTCGGGATACCTGCTCTCCTCGCAAGGCGACAGGATGCTCATGGCTCACTCGATCGAGGGACGCTTCCCCTTCCTGGACGATGAAGTCGTGAAGCTCGCGAATTCGCTGCCGGCAGCCTACAAGCTGGCCGTCCTCGATGAGAAGCACGTGCTGAAGCGTGTGGCGCAACCGATCGTGCCGCCGGAAGTCGTGGCCCGCAAGAAGCAGCCATACCGGGCGCCCAACGGGCTTTGCTTCGTCGCCGACGATGCCCCGGCCTATGTTCAGGAAGCGCTTTCGGAGACGGCGTTGCGCGCGGCGAACGTCTTCGATCCGAAATCGGTCACGCGACTGCTGGACAAATGTCGAGCCAGAAGGGGCGATGGCGACTTGTCCAATTCCGACAACATGGCGCTGGTCGGCGTGCTGTCGACGCAGTTGCTTCACCAGCAGTTCATCGCGAACTGTCCCGGTGGCGCTCGCACCGGCACGCTCAGCGTCGACATCGACCACGAGCATCGCGAAGAGGTTCTGGCATGATGCATGGCGCAGTACCTCTCCTGCATGACTACCTCGCCCATTCCGCCGGCCGCCTTGGCGAGAAAGTGGCGCTGGTGTGCGGCACGCAACGTGTCACCTATGGCGAGCTCGAAGCGCGCGCCAACGCCATTGCGCATCATCTGACCGCCGCTGGAGTGGCGCGCGGCGATCGCGTGATGATCTTCGCCGACAACACCGTCGAAACAGTCGTTTCCTTCTGGGGCGCACTCAAGGCGAATGCCGTTGTCAGCATCGTCAACCCGCTCACCAAAAGCGACAAGCTTGACTATCTGCTCAACGATTGCCTCCCCGCGGCGCTGATCACCGACAAGCACCTGCATTCGGTGTTCAGCGAACCGGCGCGAAACTGCCCGTCACTGCGTCGGGTGATCGTTTCCGGGCCGATCGACGACGACGAGTTGGCCGGACTGCCGCATGCCGTGCGCTGGGATCGCGCAGTCGCCGGCGGCTACAGCAAAGCGCCTGCGCGCCGCTGCATCGATATCGATCTTGCCGCCATCATCTATACGTCGGGGTCGACGGGCGAGCCCAAGGGCGTGATGCTGACACACAGGAACATGATCACCGCCTGCACGTCGATCGCCTCCTACCTTGAGCTTGGCGAAGACGAGGTGATCCTCAACGTCCTGCCTCTCGCCTTCGACTACGGCCTGTACCAGATGATCATGGCGTTTCGCACCGGCGCCCGGCTGGTGCTTGAACGCTCGTTTGCTTTCCCGGCGCAGATCCTTGGCGTGATCAAGCAGGAGAAGGTTACCGGCTTTCCCGGCGTGCCGACTATCTTCGCCTCGCTCTCGGAACTCAAATCGCTGAAAAGTCATGACTTTTCGAGCATTCGTTACGTCACGAACACCGCGGCCGCGCTGCCGCTCAAGCATATTCTCATGCTCCAGGATCTGTTTCCGGGCGCGCGTGTCTATTCGATGTACGGCCTCACCGAATGCAAGCGCTGCACCTATTTGCCGCCGGAGGATCTGGAACGAAAGCCGTTGAGCGTCGGCATCGCCATCCCGAACACGGAAATGTGGATTGTCGACGAGGATGACAGGCCGGTTGGCCCCGACGTCGTCGGCCAGCTTGTCATCCGCGGAGCGACGGTGATGAAGGGCTATTGGGGCAAGCCGGAGGCTACGGCCAGGAAACTCAAGCCGGGTCCGTTGCCGGGCGAGCAGGTCTTGTACAC
>NZ_NWQG01000193.1:0-9048 GCF_002529485.1 Mesorhizobium sanjuanii | reverse complement strand
CTACTGCCGGATCGATGCTGAGGGTTACCTCTATTTCGTCGGCCGCGGCGACGAGATCATAAAATCCAGGGGTGAGAAAGTAGCCCCCAAGGAGGTGGAAAACGTGCTGATGGACATTCCGGGGGTACGGGAAGCAGCCGTCATCGGCGTCCCGGACGAGCTTCTTGGGCAAGCGGTCAAGGCCTTTGTCGTGATGGAGCAAGGGAGCATCATCGGCGAAAAGCAGCTTCAGAAGGAGTGTCAGAGGCGGCTGGAGAACTTCATGGTTCCGAAGTCCATCGTTGTCGTAGCAAGCCTGCCGATGACAGACACCGGCAAGCTCAAAAAAACGGCTCTGTCATAAGCTCTTTTTCTGGACGAGATTTGATTTGATTTTTTGTTGTTGCTCAGGAGGGCGAATTCAATGCTGACTACCAAGGACCGGGTCGAAACCTACAAGGAGCAAATTCGTGCGTTCCTGGCGTCGAATTTCTATATAGCCGACGCAGACGCGCTGCGGAGCGAAACATCGCTTCTCGACCAAGGCGTCGTCGACTCGACGGGGGTGCTTGAGGTCATTGGTTTCATCGAGGAAACCTACGGCATCACGGTCGAGGACAGCGAGCTTCTGCCTAAGAACCTGGATTCCATCGAGGGAATTGCGCAATACATCATCAGCAAGAAAAACTGATTACAAGCTTATTGCGCGGCGGGCGTTCCACGCTCCGCCGGCAGCGAGCGCGCCTGCATCCGCGGCAAGGCTGACGCCTACCGCGGCAACGCTTGTTTACGCATCCGTCTTCACATGTCCCATTACCACCCTGCCCTCGCCGGCTTCGTTGGTGACGGCACGGATGTTCTCGTAGGCCTTGGAACGCTCCAGCAGGCCCATCACTTGCCGGTCCTGGCCGAGGCCGATCTCGAAGAGCAGAATACCCCCGCGCCGCAAGTAACGCGGCGCGTCCTTGATCACCCGCATATGAATGCTCAGGCCGTAAGGGCCGGCCGCAAATGCTTCACGCGGCTCAAGCTCGGTCAGATGCGCGCGGTCGCCCTCGAGCCGTTTTTCCGAAATGTAGGGTGGGTTGCAGACGATAACGTCGATCGTGCCCTCAAGCCCAAGGCCTGAGAAGGCATCGAACAAATCGCCCTGAAGCACCGACACACGCTCCGTCATGCCATGATGGGCGACATTGCGGCGAGCGACTTCGACGCATCCGTCGGTGAGGTCGCTGGCCCAGACACGCGCGGCCGGGACGTAATGCGCAATGCCGCACGCCAGATTGCCCGCCCCACAGCACATGTCGACGACGCGTGGCGCCGGCAGGTTCAGTTGACGCAGCGCGTCAACAGCCGTCTTGCCAAGCAATTCCGTCTCGGGCCGGGGCACGAGCGCGCCAGGTGCGACGAGCAGCTCAAGTCCCATGAAAATTGTGTGACCCTTGCTGTAGGCGTCGGCGACACTGATTTCTTCGTTCACGAGAAACCTTCCTCCCTGGTGTCAATATTCAACAATCTCACATGACGGAAATATATCTTGAAATCATTGAAACTTCGATCGGCAAAATGGAAGCCCCCTCGCCTCGAAGGCTTTGAGGACATGATGAAACAAAAGATGATCGCCTGCCTCTCATCAGTGTCGTGACCGTGAAACATTCGCCTTTTCCGATCCGGTTGTCCCCAGCTTCCAAAAGCCAATTCCCGAATTCTCGGCCTTGCGCCACGATTTCGCTACATTTTGCCCAAAAGCACGTATGTAAGCAAATCATAATGTTCCGATAAATGAAGCAGCCGCCTTCCGTCAGGCAAGAGGTATCCCCATCACCGACAGAATCGATGAGATAGCGCGGCAATTTCGCGCGAGAGATCGTAACCCATGAAGCCAACGGAAGGGCGCTCGCTCGATCTACGCTCCGCCATGTTCGGCTCAATGCATGGGCTTATCGGCGTCGGCATTTTCTCGGCAGTGATAAACGTTCTCGCCTTGACCGGCTCCGTCTACATGCTCCAGGTCTACGATCGCGTGCTGCCTTCGCAGAGCGTGCCGACCCTTGTCGGATTCACGATTGGGATGCTGGGCCTGTACGCGGTCTACGGTCTCCTCGATTTCGTCAGGCTCCGGCTGTTGGTCCGTATTGGCAGCCGTCTGCATAGAAATCTGCAGCAAAAGGCATTCTCTGCTTCGTTGTCCCTGCCGCTCGTTGCTGGACCTGACGCGAACCGGGTGCAGCCACTTCGCGATCTGGATCAGTTGCGCGGCTTTCTTTCCGGCCTGGGGCCGACCGTCGTCTTCGATGTCCCCTGGATACCGTTTTACATGGTGGTCATCTACCTGCTGCACCCCTCGCTTGGCGTGCTGGCAACGCTCGGGGCGTTAGCCGTCGTGCTTGTGACGGTGGTCGCCGAAGTCGTCAGCCGCAAACCCGCGGCGCGTGCGTCTGAAACCCTCGTGGCACAGCGGCTCCTCGCCGATTCCGGTCGCCGCAACGCGGAGGTCGTTCAGGCCATGGGCCTTTCCGCCCGGCTTGGCCGACGCTGGGGCGAGATCAGCCATCTCTATCTCAGGAATCAGGAGTGGCTATCCGACATCGTCGGCGCAACGAGCTCATTATCAAAGACACTCCGGATGGCCCTGCAGTCCTGCGTGCTGGGGCTTGGCGCCTACCTTGTGATCGGCGGCGAGGCTTCGCCAGGCGTGATCATCGCGTCGTCGATACTGCTGGGCCGCTCATTGGCGCCGGTCGACGTGGCGATCGCGAACTGGCGAGGGTTTCTGGCCACCCGCCGAAGCTATTCCGACCTGGCGAAGGCGCTGGATGCTTTCGACAACCAGAAAGAGGTCATGGAGTTGCCGCGTCCACAGACGCAGCTTGTCGTCGAGGAACTGACGGTCGCACCACCAAGCCTGCAGAAGCCAACGGTCATCAATGTCAGCTTCCGCCTGTCGAAGGGCGCGGGGCTGGCGATCGTCGGTCCGAGCGGCTCCGGCAAGACCACGCTCGTACGCACCTTGGTCGGTGCATGGAAGCCACTTCGCGGAACGGTACGGTTGGACGGCGCCTCGCTCGATCAATGGAATCCAGAGCTGCTCGGCGCGCATATTGGTTACCTGCCGCAGGACGTCGAGCTGTTTGACGGAACGATCGCCGACAATATTTCGAGGTTCGGCGGTCAGAGCGACGCAAGGGGCGTGCTGGCAGCCGCCAAGACCGCGGGCGTCGACAAGATGATCATGCGCTTGCCCGAGGGGTTCCAAACGCGCATTGGTGAAGGAGGAGCCAACCTCTCAGCTGGACAGAGGCAGCTCGTCGGACTCGCCAGGGCACTTTATGGGGACCCATTCCTTGTCGTTCTCGACGAACCCAATTCCAACCTGGATGCGGACGGCGATGTCGCGCTGGCCGGGGCGATCCTGGCAGTGCGCGAGCGTGGCGGCATCGCGATCGTCGTTGCGCATCGGCCCTCCGCTCTCGTCAACATCGATCAGGTGCTCGTCCTGTCGAACGGGATGCTTCACTCGTTTGGTTCGCGCGAAGACGTTCTGGCAAATGTGATCCGGCCCTTCCCGCGTCCGGAGAGGCCAGGTGCCGTTGTGCCGATGCAGAAAGGTGCAAGCGGGCATGTGTGAGGTGTCTTTCCGTGTCTGACGTGACCATGTCCTCCTTTGCCCCGGCCGCTGGCGCAAACCAGTGGATCGGGACGAACCCGGTCGAAGAGCCGGATGGCATCCGGGCCAACCTGATCCTCGGTCTGGCCACCACTGCCCTGCTGGTCGTCGGCGGAGGGCTGTGGCTGGGGTTGACCAAGATTGCCGGCGCGGTGATCGCGCCCGCCACCGTGGTGGTCGAAAGCAGCATAAAGAAAGTCCAGCATCAAACCGGCGGCACTGTCGGAGGCATCTTCGCCCAGGATGGCGATCATGTGCAGGCCGGCGACATTCTGGTCAGGCTGGACGACACGGTGACACGGTCGAACCTGCAGATAGTCAGTGAAGATCTGGATCGCGCCAACGTTCGCCTGGCGCGGCTTGAGGCCGAACGACGGGGTCTGCCGGAGATGCAGCTTCCACCCAGCCTTCGGGTCCGGATGGACGACCCGCAACTGGCAGCCCTAGTCAGCGGCGAGCGCGCCGTGTTCGAAAGCCGTGCCGCCGCGCTGGCTGGCCAGAAGGCGCAGTTGCAAAGCCGCTCGAAGCAACTGGAGCGTCAGATCGATGGCCTCAAGGCGCAGCAGGCGGCGATGGACGAGTCGCTGGCTCTGCTGACCAAGAGCCGTGCTGACGTCGAGGCTCTCTATGCCAAGAAATTGGTGTCGAAGGAGAGGCTGAGCAATGTCCAACTGGAGGAGACGCGGACTCGCGGCGAGTCGGGACGCCTCCTCGCGGCCATCGCGGAGGTGCAGGCGAAAATCAGTGAGACCGACCTGCAGGTGCTTCAGCTCGACGAACAAATGCGCAGCGAAGTAACGGGCGAACTTCGCGAAACGGAAGCCAAGGAAACCGAGCTCAGCGAGCGCAAGGTGGTCGCGCAAGACGAACTCTCCAGGACCGACATCCGCGCCCCACAGTCGGGAACGGTGCAGGAATCCTCTGTCCACACCGTCGGAGGTGTGATTGGTGCCGGGGAAGCGATCATGATGATTGTGCCCGATGCCGACAACCTCGTCGTGGACGCGCTCATTCCTCCTCAGCGTATAGACGACGTTCATCCCGGACAGAGGGTTTCAATCCGTTTCCCGGCTTTCGACACCGGAACCACGCCAGCATGCGAAGGCTCGGTCAATCGCGTCTCCGCGGATCTGATCAAGGATCCGCAACGTGAACTCTCATATTTTTCGGCACGCATCGACGTCGAAAACGAGGCAGCCTGCCTGACAGGAGAGAAGGTGCTCAAACCGGGCATGCCCGCCGAAGTCCACATCAGCACCGACGAGCGCAATGTCTGGTCCTACCTGATGAAACCCTTTACCGACCAGGTTTCCAGGGCTTTCAGACAGTAAGGCCCAAGGCCCATCAGTTGTGCGCCCTCGCCGCCCTCCGTCCCGGTTCCATCGGGACGGAGCCGGTTTCTACTGGATGGCTGAAGTTTCGAGCGCTCCGCCGAACCTTACCTCGATCGTGTCTCCCGGCATGATTTCGGTGTCTTCTTCGGCCGGCTGTTTGCGCCATTCCTCGCCGACCTTACGGACGATCGTGACCTGAGCCTCAACCCTTTCGCCAGCGACCGCCAGCGGCTGGGCGGACGCGCCCGTCAGTTGCAACTTCTGGCCGGCCGCGCGAAGTCTTGCGGTTGTGTCGGCAAGGCGCACGTTGGTATCCTTCAACTCGGTCAGAAGTCCAATCCTTCTCAGATTTTCGTTGCGCTCGAGCTGTCTGGCAACATCATCCTGCTGGCGTCGGGTTCTCATGAGCTCGACCGACGTTTCGAGTGCCCGGCTGGAAGAGAGAAGCACACCGCGCCGGACGTCGGCGAGCCTGTCGTTGGTCAGGTTGCCTGCCTGAAACACTTTCGTTATCCGCGCCAGATCGGCCTCGTCGGCCTTGACCGCATCCGCTTCGGCTTGCGAGCGCTTGAGCAGCATCTCTATCTGTTCCGCGGCATCCTTGGCGCTTTTTTCGAGATAGGTTTGCTCCTGCTGGAAGTTGTCCAAGGAGAGCTTCAGTCCTTCTGCTTCAGCCTGGGCGATTGCCGACACGAAAGTCGCTGACAAGGGTGACCCTTGTGGTGCCTGCATGTCGAATTTCGCCTGGTTCTGAAGTTCGGCACGCAGACGAGCGCTATGAAAGTAGTCTCTGGTATATTCCCCCCAAGCCCCTTCGAAGTCGCGCTGCAGATCCGCCGGATCGGGGCCGGCCTGGTTTGCCCGTGACCGCAAAAGGCTGAAGCCGCCGGACACGGCAACCGCCTGCCGCACGGTCATGAGCGGTCGGTAGACCTGCTGCCCGGGCGTGAGCACGTCGCCGGTTACGTAAATCGGCCGATATTCGGCGATCACGGCCGTCACGTCACTTGGCTTGATGACGATCATTTGCTCTCGACCGTCGGTCAGGCGCTGGTGAAATATCTTGGTTGGCAGGATCGTCTCCATGCGCGTCTGCAATTCGGCCGCAGTCAGGCCGGCGACCGAAATCATCCCGACTTCGGGAAGCGCAATAGTGCCATCCATCTGCACCACAGCACGTTGTGTTCGTTCCGGGGCGGAAGCAATTCCTATCTCGACGGTGTCGCCGGCGGAAATCCGGTAGGCGACCCGTCCGTCCGCCGCGGCGGCCATGTCCATCACGGACAGCATGCCGAGGACGGCTAGAAGCGTTCGATTAATGAATACCATTGGTGACAATCTCCTTCCGGTTCGAACTCGGCTCTTCCGGCCAGTCGAGGCGAGAGACGAAGTCGTAGACTGGCCCGCCGGGCACGCCCCAGTTGCTGGACCAAATTACCTGCGAGCCGTCAGGCGATGGTGAGGCATGAGTCTCGCTTCGATAGTCGAGCTGAGTGCTTCTCGATTGTGCGATGCGTCGAACCTCACCGCTGCCGTCGATGCGCAGCGCGATCACTTCCTGTGCATATGGCGCCCAGTCTGGTTGAGCTGCTATCTCATCCGGATCGCCGCCATAGGTCAGGAACACCCAGCCGGGCCTGGTCAGCGAACGCAACGATGCATGCATGACTTCGCCGTACTTCGTAAGTGGAGTGACCTTGCCATCGGACAGTCTCCGTTTGATCACCTGAAACTTGTCCGGAGAGGATTTGCTGATGCCCACGTAGACTTCGCTGCCATCTTCATCGACGGTCATGTCGCCGTGGCCCGGCCGATGATGTTCAATCCACTTCTGACGCAAAGTGCCATCGACTGTGAAAATGAAGCCCTGTTCGATGCCGCTTATTATCTCTTGAAGGCATAGGATGCTGGTTCCGAGCGGGGAAATCGAACAAGCGCCGTTGGTTCCGCCAAGCTGATCGAGCTCGATATCCGGGAATTTCTTCCGTTCCTTGAGGTCATAGGCAAAAACCACCACTTCGCCATTCTCACGGAGTGCGCGCACCGCTATGCGGTTCCCGTCACGGCTTGGATTGCCCTTGCCCGGCCCGAAATGCAGATCACGATAGTCGTTCGAAACGAACACGACGTCTTCGCGATTGGTCCGTGGCGCCCAGGTCGATATTTGCCGGCCGGCAACGCAGATCATCAGCTCTGCGTTTTGAGGATGCCATTCGCACTCAATTGATCGAGCGCGACGAAACAGCGGGGCATATGTGCGCCCATCCAGAAAGCACATGCCGTTGCACCCGTTGGTGATGACGATAAGGCTCTGATCCGAATTCCAGGCTTGAGCGCTCGAATAACGATGGGTGCAGTATTCCTTGCCGCATACGGCCCCATTGCCAAGGACGCCGGGCTTGGTGATGCGCACGAACTCTGTCCCGAACGCTGGATCGGTGGCAGGCTGCAGATAGTCGGGCAGATCCATCGTCACCGGTGCGGTAAATTGCGCCGGCGCGCTGTTCTGTCGACTTCCGGCCGCCGGCAGATCCACGGACAGGCCGGCCACAAAGAACAGCAGAGCCAACGCACGCCGGCGAAGCATCATGTCATGTAATCCATTTCCCGCCGTACGCGGCCTTCGCTGAGGCGCCCCTTCCACCATCCGATGGTTCGCTCCACCCCATCGCGCAGGCTGGTCTGCGCTCGCCATCCGGTCTTGCTTTCAAGGCGCGAAGGATCGGCCAGCAGAGCGCGGACCTCGGAATTCTGCGGCCGCAGGCGGCGCTCGTCACGATGGACCGGCTTTTTGGTGCCGCTTAGCTCGAGCACCAGATCCAATACGTCCGAGACCGTCACGGCACGCTGGGTGCCGGCATTGTAGGCATGGCCGAATTCGAGTTCGGCCGAACCGGCGGCCATGAATGCCGCCGCCGTGTCTTCCACGAAGGTAAGGTCCCGTATCGGACTTGTGTCTCCGACCATGATCGCCTGACAATTCGGGTCGAGGGCTTGCCTTATGATGGTCGGGATGATGGCGCGCTCACTCTGGCGCGGGCCGTATGTGTTGAACGGTCGCAGGATGACCACCGGGACATCGAACGACCTGGCGTATGATTCCGCCATCATGTCCGCGCCGATCTTGGACGCCGAATATGGAGACTGGCCCTGCAGCGGATGGGATTCACTGATCGGCATGGTCAGTGCGGTGCCATAGACCTCGCTGGTCGAGGTTTGCACCACGCGCTCTGTCTCCCATTGCCGAGCCGCTTCGAGGACGTTCACCGTGCCCAGGATGTTGGTCTCCACATAGGATTGGGCCGCGGCATATGAGTATGGTATCGCGATGAGGGCGGCGAGATGAAACACTGCCGCCTGGCCGCGCATGACCCGGTTGACGAAGGCACTGTCGCGAACATCGCCGCGGATGAGGTTCAGCTGGCTTCGAATGTTATCCGGCAAATCATCCAGCCAACCGTGGCTGTCGAAGGAATTGTAGAGGGCCATCGCCGTGACATCCGCCCCGCTTCGCACGAGCGCTTCGGTGAGATGCGAGCCGATGAACCCATCGGCGCCGGTGACCAGAACTTTTCTGCCCTTGTAGTTCATGACGAGGTGCCCCTTGTATGCGTGACGCGCTAGGCTTGCTCTTGGATGCTGGTTTGCGGCGGCGACCAGACCCGACCGACAACCGCCAGAAAACCACGCACCATCCAGATAATGTCCGAGATGATGGTGCGCTGCGGATAATAGGAAAGGTCGAGCTTGGCCTTGGCCGGAAACAGGACCTCGCGATAGAACAGCAGCGGATCACCGGACTGAGGATAACAATGGGCTTCGTTGCGGTAGACAACTTGAGCCGGGCCGAGCAAGCCCGGCTTGTATTGCAGGATGTCCTCAAAGCCGCCGCGGAAACAATCGGCGAAGGCGAGACTCTCGGGACGCGGTCCGATAATCGCCATCTCTCCCTTCAAGACGTTCCACAATTGTGGCAGCTCGTCGAATTTGGTGGCGGCGAGGATACGCCCTATCGTCGTCATGCGGTCGTCGCCGGCCATCGTCAGCGCGAAGCCATGGGAATCGCAC
>NZ_NWQG01000192.1:0-25321 GCF_002529485.1 Mesorhizobium sanjuanii | reverse complement strand
TCCCGCCGGCGAAAGCGGCATTTCGTTACGATTTCATTTGCATGCAAATGTTTCCAGATCGACCGATCTGGAAACCGAAACGCTGTTTTCGCGAAATCCCTCAGATACATGCGCGGCGCATTAACCGCCGTCGAATGGCAGGCAGGAAATGACTTCCTGCCGCATTCGTCGAGGGAGATGAAGATGTCGATGTTTGGAACGCTCGGCCGCTATGGCGCCGCCATCAAGCATGCGCACAACAGAAGCAAGTCGATCCGCGCGCTCAACAGCCTGCCGTCCGAAATCCAGATGGATATCGGCTGGCCCGTGTCGCAGCGCGAGGACCCGCAGGCCAAGCTGGCGGCTCTGCTGTTGGGTTCGGCGCGCTGATGACCTTCGCCGACAAATGCAAATTGCTCGGCAAGCGCCGGAGCCATGATGCGGCTCCGGCGGCGGCCGACACCAGGCTGCGCGCCGCGCTGCTGCCCCGGCGCTGAGCGCACCGGACTTAGGCCACCAGCCAGATCACATCGTGTTGACACCGCGCAAATCTTGACATTCTGGACGAAGATACGATGTTCGGACTATGGGGGTTCTCTTAGTCGGCTCAGCCGAAGTCCGTGTGTCCGCATGCCCAGCTTGAAAAGCCACGTCGTGTCCTTCGTGCTCAGGCATAGCCGCAAGCAGGCGTTTTCCAGCCCGGAAAACCTGCAGCGCTGGATCGCCTATGCGCGCAGGACCGAGGACCACCGGCCGCCTGCCTCGCTGCATCAGCGCTTCGACATCACGACGCGCAGCGTCGGCGGTTTCCCCGTCTATGACATCGCACCCAGAACCGGTGACCTGAGGCGTATCCTTTACCTGCATGGCGGCGCCTATGTCTTCCAGATCACGTCCTATCATTGGGGGCTGATCGCCGAAATGGCCAACCGACTGGGCTTCGGCATCACCGTTCCCATCTATCCCATCGCCCCCGAACACGATTTCCACGCCATGTTCGGCATGGTCGGCGAGGTTTACCGGCAGATGCTCGACGATACGGAAGCCGAGGATATCATCTTCATGGGCGATTCCGCCGGCGGCAACATGGCCGTGGTGCTGACCATGATGGCAGCGGAAGACGCCCTGCCCCTGCCCTCGCGCCATGTGCTGATTTCGCCCGGCCTCGATATGTCGCTCGCCAATCCCGAAGTGTTCGAAGCGGAACGCAACGATCCGTGGCTGGGCATTTCGGGCGGCTTGGAGGCGGTCCGGCTTTACAGCGCCGGCATCGATCGCAGCGACTGGCACATCAGCCCGCTCTACGGCGACCTCTCGGTGCTGCCGAAAACGCTGCTTCTGACCGGCTCGCGTGATCTGCTCAGCCCCGACAATCTGATCTTCGCGAAAAAAGCACGTGCCGCCGGCGTCGAGGTGGAAGTCGTCTACGAGGAAGGCATGTTCCACGTCTGGCCGCTGGTCGACATGCCCGAGGCGCGACGAGCACGAGACAGCATCGTGGCGTTCTTGGCCGGCGAACCCCCAACACGTCGAGCCGAAGCCAGTTGGTGGCTGCAGGGCCAGATCGCGACGTAACCGCTCACGATCCGGTTGTAGTCGGTCGGATCAAAATTTTCCGGTTTCCCTGAACACTTCGAAGGTCGCGCGGATATGGTCGGCGACCGCTTTCACAGGCGCGCTGGCGTCCGGCGCCACCACCATGGCAAGGTTGTAGGTGCCGATATCAGGCATGCCGTCCTTAGGGCAAAGCTCGACCATGTCGTTGCCGAGGAAGGATTTCGGCAGCGGCGCCACCGCAAGGTCGGACATGATCGCAGCGCGCTGGCCGGCCGTATGCGCGCTCATATAGGCGATGCGGTAGTTGCGGCCCTCACGGCCGAGCGCCTCGAGGGCGCCAGCCCGCCAGGCACAGCCCTCTTCCCACAAGGAGACCGGCAGCGGCTCGCGCAGATGCGCGCAGCCACCCTTGGCGCCTGCCCAGACGATCGGCTCGGTCAGCAGCACTTCGGCGCCGAGGGCGCTGGTCTTGTAGGAATTGGTAAGCAGCGTGATGTCGAGCGCCCGGTCATCCATGCGCCGGCGCAGATTGCTGCTCTGGTCGATGGTGACGTCGACGGCGATCGATGGATGTGACTGCGCGAACCGCTTCAGCACATGCGGCAGGACGCGCTCGCCATAATCGTCCGGCGAACCGAGCCGCACCACCCCGACAATGTCGGGAATGATGAATTTCGACACCACCTCGCGGTTGATCGACAGCAGCCGACGGGCATAGCCGAGCAGCATCTCGCCATCCGTGGTCAGTGTCACCGAGCGCGCATCGCGAGCGAACACCGAGCGGCCGAGAATGTCCTCCAGCTTCTTGATCTGCATGGAGACGGCCGACGGCGTGCGGAAGACGGCATTGGCCGCGGTGGTGAAGCTGCCGGTCTCGGCGATCGCCACGAAAGTGCGCAGGACGTCGAGATCGAGCAGCGGCAGCGGATGATTGAGTGGGGCGTTCATGGGAACCGACCTTCAATTTTTCTGATGCAAACGATCATTCCATTTCGTTTGATTGAACATCACTTTGGGAGGATAGTCAACTCCATCGAAGCAGGGCGTATCGAAACCGGTCTTGAAACGACCATGACACGAACCTGCATTCGACACGAAATGAAGCTGAAACAAACCTTGTGTAGCGCTTCCCATGCACAGCGACCTGAAATCCAAACACGCAAAGGAGAACGAAATGTCTATCCTGTCGTCCATCGGTCGCATCGCGACCGAATTCAGCGAGGCCCGCGCCCGCTACCAGACCGAACGCGCCATCCACGCACTGCCGATCGAACTGCAGAAGGATATCGGCTGGCCTGAAGCCGCCGACACCAAGACCAGCACGCGCCATGGCGTCGGATCCTGGGCTGGTGGAGCGAAGTAAATCGTGTGTACAAAATGCTGACGGCCTGCCGCGCAACCCCGCCCGGCAGGCCTTTCTATTTTATTTGCATTCAAATGAGTTTTAGAGCCATGTCGCCATCGCATGGCGCATATGAGCAAGCCGCATAGCTGTCCATATCTTCAATTAATGCCTTGTAAATAATCGTAAATTTCGAGCACTCTGCCCAAATTTGTCGCATTCCGTGTCGCTTTTCATATCAAGTGCTTCGCTTTTGTCATTTAGTTTCCCCTCACGTAAGCCTATATCGGTGTCAGCAAACGAGCTGCCCCACTCCATCAAGCGAAGGCGACCCGTCTGAGCAACCGAATGGAGATGACAATGAAGCTTTTTGCCCGCCTCTTTACCCGCCGTGAAATGAACCTGACGACCGCGCTCGAGCGCCAGCGCCTAGCCAACACCATGCCCGGCCAGACCGGCGCCATGAATGCGGCGCGCCTCGGTTTCGTCGCCTGATCCTATAAGCTCGGCAAGCGGCACGCGCCGCTGTCATGCAGATGGTCTCACGCCGCTTCGGTCTCACCGGGGCGGCGTTTCATTGTGCACCCAGGCGCATCTTCTCAATCCGGCCGCATGTCGATCGTTCGCCGCATAGTGATTGCCCATTTGCGACCCGTGTCGCAAATAAAGTCTTCCCGCTGCCTCCTAGCCAATTGACAGGAAAGGTTTTTCCTGATGACGCTATACTGATCGCGACATCCTGTTCGCGCCATCGCAGCGTGAGGGTTCCCCTGTGAACGTCGTAAAGCATCCGGTCAGGCGATCGTTTGTGTTCTTCCTGGTCCCCGATTTCACCATGATCGCCTTTGCGACGGCGCTCGATCCGTTGCGCTCGGCCAACCGTATGCTCGGCTACGAAGCCTATCGCTGGCGTCTCGCCAGCATCGACGGCAAGCCGGTGCGCGCCTCGAACGGCGTCGAATGCGCCGTCAACACTTCGCTCGAGGAAGAGCGCAAGAAGATGTCCGGGCCGGAGCGACCGAACATGGCGATCGTCTGCAGCGGCATCAATGTCGAGCGCTACCAGAACAAGTCGGCCTTCGCCTGGCTGCGCGAGGAATACAATCGCGGCGTCGCTGTCGGCGGCCTGTGCACCGGCGCGCATATACTGGCCGCCGCCGGCCTGTTGTCCAACAAACGCTGCGCCATCCATTGGGAAAACCTGCCCGGCTTCTCCGAGGCCTTCCCGAAAGCCAATGTCTTTGCCGACCTCTTCGAGATCGATCAGAATGTCTACACCTGCGCCGGCGGCACCGCCGCGCTCGACATGATGCTGAAGCTGATCGGCGACGATTTCGACGAGAGCCTGGTCAACCGCGTGTGCGAGCAGGTGCTGACCGACCGCGTGCGCAGCCCGACCGACCGCCAGCGTCTGCCGTTGCGTGCCCGCCTCGGCGTGCAGAACTCCAAGGTGCTGACCATCATCGAACTGATGGAGGCGAACCTTTCCGAGCCGCTGTCGCTGATCGAGATCGCCGACCATGTCGACCTGTCGCGCCGCCAGATCGAGCGTCTGTTCCGCACCGAGATGGGCAGATCCCCTGCCCGCTATTATCTGGAGATCCGGCTCGACCGGGCCAGGCACTTGCTGATCCAATCGTCGTTGCCGGTGGTCGAGGTGGCGGTCGCCTGCGGCTTCGTCTCGGCCTCGCATTTCTCCAAATGCTACCGGGAGCTCTATGCGCGCTCGCCGCAGCAGGAGCGCGTCGACCGCAAACAATTGCTGGCGGCTTGAGCCCCTGGAGCATGATCCCGAAAAGTGGGAACCGGTTTTCGGAAAAGATCATGCTCAAGAGATAGAGCCCCTCCGCGATTCCATCGGGATGGAACAGGCTCTAGCGGCTGTCGAACATAAAACTGCGGTCGCGCCACATTTTCTCGCCGACCTGGCAATCGGTGACTGGTCTGTCCTGCGCCAGCACCACCGGCGGAAGCGCCGCCTCATTCGCCGCCCATTGCGGCGAATCGCGCCCGGCAAGCTCCAGCACCAGCTTGCGGCGGATCGCCTCGGGAAATTGCGTCCACTCATTCACCGGGATCATGAACGCGCCCGGCCCGCCGATGACGCAATCGGTATAGTAGCGGTCGAGATCATTGACGTCATAGACGCTGGTGAAGCCGCTTCTGGTCATCAGCGGCAAGCCATTGATGGTGATGCCTTGCTTGACCAGCTCGTCGCGGATGATGTTGACGGGACCGCCCTGATTGTTGGGGCCGTCGCCCGAAACATCGATGACCCGCTTGACACCCTGGAAGCCGCTCTCGGCGAAGAGGTCGCTGGAGAATTCCAGCGCCCCGGAGATCGACGTGCGCCGGGCGCTGTTGGGCGGCTGGGCGGAAAGCTGTTCGACCACCCGCTCGGCGTCGGCGCGATTGGCGATCACCGTCCACGGCACGATGACATACTGCGAGGTCGTGCCGGCCCATTCGACATAGGTGACGGCGATCTTGCCATGAGCGCCATCGGCGATGGCCTGCAGCACGTCGTCATGCGTCAGCGCCGCCGCATAGCCGTGACGCTGGATCTCGAGTTCGTCCGGCGACATGGACAGCGAAACATCGACGGCCAGCACCAGCTCGATGTCGACGGGCTCGTCCGCAAGCGAAGCAGGCGCGAACCCAAGCGTGAACACCAGCGTAGCGCTTGCTAAGAGAAGCTGTCTTGCATGGGCAAAAGCAGACATACCGCAACGTAAGCGAGAATCAGCGCGGCACAAAGAGAAAAGCCCGGTCGACAGCCGGGCTTGCCCGCTCACATTTTTGCGACGGCAAGCCGGTCCGCACCGGCAGCCGATCGCCAGGCGGAAGCTCGGAGGCTCAACTGCGCGGCTTGAGGTTCTCCGGGTCGTAGAGCGGCTTGTAGCCGACGGCGGCGACCTCGACCGGATAGATCTCGCCGAAATATTCGACATTGAGTTTGCGGCCTTCTTGGGCATAGGCCCAAGGCAGATAGGCAAGACCGATATTCTTGCCGATGGTCGGGCCATAGGCCATCGATGTGGTAAAGGACCGGCGGCCGAGCTCGTCGACCAGTGTCTCTCCGGTCTTTGGGTCCATCACCGGCATCGTGCCGACGGGATAACGGGCAACACCCTTCGCATCGACATTGTTCGTCATGACCAGCGTGCACAGCATCGCCGGCTGATGCTCGCGGGCGCGGTACTCCACATGCCTGGCCTTGCCGCAGAAATCATTCTCCTTGACCTTCGGACGGGCGAGATCGGCTTCCAGCAGATTGTACTCGGTCAGCAGGTCGGCGTTCTGCAGCCGCAGGCTCTTTTCCATGCGCCGCGTGTTGGCATAGGTCTCGACGCCAAAGGGCATGACGCCGGTCGAACGCAGCGCGTCCCAGACGGCAAGCCCGTCCTCGTAGCGCATATGCAATTCCCAACCCTGCTCGCCGACATAGGAGATGCGGAAGGCGGTGACATCCTTGCCGCCGATCCTGACCGGCTTGATCGCAGCGAAAGGGAAATTCTCCTGCGACAACCCTTCAGGATTTTCGACCACTTTCTGCAGCGTCGTACGCGCATTCGGACCCCAGATGCCGATGGTGACATATTTCTCCGTCACGTCGGTGATGGTGACATCAAAACCCTTGTCCTGCGCGGTGCGCTGCATGTAGCGGAAATCGCGCGGCCCGGCGTCCGCGCCGTCGATGACGCGGCAGCGGTCCGCCATGCGGATCACGGTAAAGTCGGCCCGCACCATGCCCTGCTCGTCGAGGAAGTGGGTGTAGATGCCCTTGCCGATATTGTTGTCGCCGCCGATCTTGGCCGCGCACAGCCATTCCAGCAACGCCACATGGTCCGGCCCTTCGACGTCATACATGGAGAAATGCGACAGGTTGACGATGCCGCAATCCTCGCTCATGGCGAGATGTTCGGCATTGGAAACGCGCCAGAAATGCCGGTTGTCCCACTCGTTTTCGCGCACCGGCACCCGGTTGCCGTACTTCTCCAGAAGATGCTCGTTGGCGGCGTAGCCATGCGCGCGCTCCCAGCCGCCCAGCTCCATGAAATAGCCGCCGAGTTCCTTCTCGCGTTCCCAGAACGGCGAGCGCCTGATGTTGCGGCCCTTTGAAAAAGGCTCACGCGGATGCACCGCCGGATTGTAGACCTTCATCGCCGTCTCGGTGCAGCGATCCCAGATGAACTGCTCCTTCGTCTGGTGGGGATAGAAACGTGCGTAGTCGATGGCGTGATGGTCGATCGCCGTGCGGCCATCGGTCATCCAGTCGGCGATCAGCTTGCCCATTCCGGGACCGTCCTTGACCCAGATGGCAACGGCATACCAGAGGCCCCGCACCTTCTGGCTCTCGCCCATGGACGGGCCGCCATCCGCCGTCACCTGCAGCAGGCCGTTGAAGGAATGGCTTTCATTGTAGCCGAGTTCGCCGAGGATCGGCGTCAGTTCCATGGCGCGCTCGAGCGGCGCCAGGATCTGCTCCATGCCGAGGTCGCGCTGCGAGGGCGAAAGCCGCGCCTGGTCCTTCTCCAGGAGGTCGCGCGGATGGCAAAGGCGCGGATTGGTCTCTTCGTAATAGCCCCATTCGATCTGCCCGCCCTCGGCGGTCCTGGGGTCGCCGGTGTCGCGCATATAGGCCGAGTTGCCCTGGTCGCGCAGCAGCGGCCAGCCGATCTCCTTGCCGGTGCCGGCGAACTCGGTGTACGGCCCGAAGAAGGTCAGCGGATGGTCGATCGGCATGACAGGCAGGTCCTCGCCGACCATCTCGGCGGTCAACCGGCCCCATATGCCTGTGCAGACCACGACATGATCGGCCATGATCGTGCCACGGTCGGTAACGACGCCCTTGATGCGGCCGTCCTCTACGATGAGCGACCTGGCCGGCGTGTTGGCGAATGATTTGAGCTTGCCCGAGGCCTCGGCCTGGTCGACCAGCTTGCCGGCGACGGTCTGCGAGCGCGGGATGACCAGGCCGGCATCGGGATCCCACAGGCCGCCCTGCACCATCTCTTCTTCGATCAGCGGGAATTTCTGCTTGATCTCGGCCGGCTCGATCAGCCGAGCGCGTGTGCCAAAGGCCTTTGCCGAGGCGATCTTGCGCTTGATCTCTTCCATGCGGGCGTCGTCGCCGACGCGTGCGACTTCGAGTCCGCCGATGCGCGCGTAATGGCCCATCTTCTCGTAGAAGTCGATGGAGTAGAGCGTCGTCCAGCAGGACAGGAAATCATGGCTGGTCGTGTAGCAGAAGTCGGAAGCGTGCGCCGTCGAGCCGATGTCGGTCGGGATGCCTGACTTGTCGATGCCGACGATATCGTCCCAGCCGCGCTCGATCAGGTGATGGGCGACCGACGCGCCGACAATGCCGCCCAGCCCGATAATGACGACCTTCGCCTTTTCCGGAAACCCTGCCATTGCCCGCGACTCCAAAGTGGTAAAGCGGGCGCCCGGCGCCCGTTTGATCGGCGCACAATATGCAGGCGAGGGCCATCCCGCTACCGCCTGTTTGCGACACGCTGCAGGTTCGGCGCGACCCGATAAAGTCAGCTGCCTTCGAGGGGCGCGGAGCTATCCCTCAGGCGAACGCCCAGATGTCCTCGGCCTGGAAGCCGACCTGGTAGCCGGCGGTCTTCAACTTGACCACGACCTGGCCGATCTCCGGGGCGGGCAAAGCTCCGACCTCGACCTTGATCATGCCTGGACGGTAGCGCTGGAGATCGAGCTGCTCGAAGACGATCCAGTCGGCCCCTTCGCAATCGACGAGGAAGGCATCGATATGGGTGACGCCGTTGCGGTCGAGCAGCGTCTGCAAAGTCTCCGACGGCACCTCGATATCCCTGAGATGCGGCGCGAACTTGTTGAAGTTTGCGTCGGCCTCGCCCCAGGCATTCTTGCCCGACATCAAATTGGTGTCGGTCACCGACGAGCAGCCGATGAACTCGAGCGGCAGCGTGCCGGCCTCGAGTGCCGCGGCATCGAAGGTGTGGACCGTGATCGTCCCCTTGGTTCTGGTCACCGCGACTGGTTCGATGGTGAAGCGCTCAGTGTCCGGGTAATTGGCACGCAGCCGCTTCTGGTTGTACGGGATCGGCTCGACCAGCATGGCGCGAGCGCGCGGGATGCGGTGCAGCCAGGGCGTCACGTCATCGAACAGCGCGCCATCGCAGGCACCGACATTGACCATCTGAAACGGCCTTTTTGTCCCGCCTAGGCGCGCCTTTAGCGCAGCCTTCGCCAGGAACTTCGTGCCGCGCAAAGACGGACTGCGGTCGAGGACGCCGGTGGGAAGACCGAGCGACAGGGCGATGCGCGCCAGGCTGGAAACAGAACTCATGGCTTGTCTCCAGCGATGACGTGCGATGGCGCGGGGCCGCGCCCTTTGGCGCTCGCCGACGCCCACAACGCCATGAATGGGCCGGCGAGCAGCAGGAAGGGCGGGATCAGGTTAGGAAAGTAGATGCGGGTGTCATGGATCGGGAAGACGGTGAACTTCGCCAGCACGCCGAGCACGAGCGCCGCAAACAGGATACCGGCGCGACGGTCGAGCCTGAAGCCGGCGCGGCTCGATGCATACCAGCCCGCCAGCGCCAGCACCGAGACGCCGACCCAACTGTTCAGGCTGATGGCCCGAACCACGGAAGCGGCAAATGCCTTGAGGTAGGCGACAACCGAGAATGGCGGCTCGAAACCATCCATGTTGTAATGCTGCTCGATCGAAGAGAACCACAGATGCGGCCACCAGCCGGGATGCTGGGCCCAGTGCGAGATTGCGAAATAGGCCACAAGCGAGGCAGCAAAGCCGGCCAGCGCGCCCCACGTCTTCTGCTGGAAGACGACCAGCAGCACGGCGAAAACAGCAAGGAAAACAATATTGTCGGGCCGCGCCATGAAAGCGAGGAAGAGCAGGACTGCTGTCGCCACCTCGCGTCCGCGCGTGTAGGCAAAGAGCCCGCCGAGGAATAGCGCCGAGCACAGGAGATCGGGCGTCGATGCCCGCGCCGCGTCGCCGAAATCGGCCATGATCAGCACCGCGCCGAGAACCGGCGCCAGCGCCAACGCGCCCTCGGAACGCAACCAGAGCAGCGCGATCGTGCCGAACAGCAGCACCGAGAACACCTGCAACAGCCGCATCGCCTCGACCGGCGACATCACCGAGCTCATCGTCGACAGGATCTCGGCATAGAGGAACTTGATCCGGTACATGCCGAGCAGCGAGTGGAAGTCCGCAGCGTTCCCGGCCATATGGCTGCGGAAGCCGCCGCCATCGTCGGTCAGTGTCTTGTAGTCGCCCGCCGACACATCGGCCTTGACCGTACCATAGGCATAATCATGCAGCGCCTGCGCATCGGGATAGGTGCTCTCCTCGGCGATCGCGAGATAAGGCAGCATGTCCCAATTGGCGTCGGGCGTGAACCACGCCGTCGCCGTCGTCAAAAGGATGTAGAGCGCGAAGGCCGCCGCCCCGATGGGTGCTGCCAGCCGCGCATAGGTCCCCTCGCCCCACGCCAGGCCGGCACCGGTGAACCGGTCGAGCAGGTTTGTCGGAGCGGGAGACCTGGTCAGCATCGTTTCGCTCGGGGAACTTTGACTCAGCGGACTTGGCTTTTGACGAAGTCCTTCACGATCGACACGATGCCGCGCGCCAACAGGCTGTCGAGTGCCTCGATGAAGCGGTCGACATGTTCGCGCTGGCAGATCAGCGGCGGTTCGAGGCGAATGACGTTGCGGTTGTATTCGGTGAAGGCGACGAGCACGTCGTAATCGCGCAGCAACAACGCGCCGACGAAGCCGGACAGCGACCCTTTCAGCTTCTCGTCGAGCACGCTGACGACCGGCCGCAACACCATCGGCAAGGTCTGCGAGAAGTCGTGAAACTCCAGCCCGACCATCAGGCCCTTGCCGCGTACATCCTTGATGATCTTCGGGTATTTTTCCCTGAGCGCCTGCAGGCGTTGCAGCAGGTAGTCGCCGGTGGCGGCGGCGTTGTCGATCAGCCCCTCGTCGTAGAGTACGTTGAGCGCCTCGATCGAGGTAACGCAGGCCTCGCCCATGCCGCCGAAGGTGGCCATGGCATGGATCATCGCCGTCTTCGGCGTGCCATAGGCCTTCATGTAGATTTCGCGCCGGGCGATCATGGCGCCTACCGCCGCCTTGCCGCCACCGAGCGACTTGGCCAGCGCCGTCACGTCGGGAATGACGCCGTAATGCTCGAAGGCATAGAAGCGGCCGGAGCGGCCATAGCCGCACTGCACTTCGTCAGCCACCCACAGCACGCCATACTGGTCGCACAGCGCGCGCAATTTCTGCCAATATTGCGCCTCTGCCTGGATGATGCCGCCGCCGCCCTGGATGGTTTCGAGCACGATGACGCCGATCTCGGGATCCGTGCGGAAGGCGCGCTCGACCGCCTCGAGATCGGCGAACGGAATGCGCACCACATTGTCAGCGACCTTGAAGTCGGCGCGGTAGAGCTGGCCGTCGGTGATGGCCAGCACGCCCTTGGTCTTGCCGTGGAAGGAATTCTCGGCATAGACGACCTTCGGCCGCTTCGGGCCGGCGGCGCGCTCAGCGAGCTTCACCGCCGCTTCCATGGCTTCCGAACCGGACGAGCCGAGGAACACCATATCGAGGTCGCCGGGTGAGCATTTGGCGATGTTGTGGGCCAGGGCCGCCGCATATTGCGACATGAAGGCGATGGCGATCTCCTGCCGCTTCTCCTCCTGGAATTTGCGGCGCGCCTCGAGAATGCGCGGATGGTTGTGGCCGAACGCCAGCGAGCCGAAGCCGCCGAAGAAATCCAGGATCTTGCGGCCGTTCTGGTCGATATAGAACATGCCTTCGGCGCGCTCGATCTTGATCTTGTGGAAGCCGAGCAGCTTCATGAAGTGCAATTGGCCGGGATTGAGATGCGCCTTGAACAGGTCGGTCATCCGCGCCAAATCCATTGCCTTGGCCTGTTCGACGCTGATCAGGTCTGGCTTAGCGATAGTGTCCGGCGACAGCGCCGGTGCGCTCACCACAGTGCGCGCTTTTGTGTGTTCCGGCTTGGCCATCACGGTCATCTCAAGAAATCCCTTGTTCGGCAGGCGCCGTTATTCGGCGGGCACATGTTTGGCGGCGACGGCATGGCCGTCCTTCTTGGCGCGGTATTCGCTGTAGGCGGCGATCAGCATGTCCTCGTCGCGATATTGCGGCACCCAGCCGAGCTGACGCTCCGCCTTGGACACGTCGAGCACGCATTCCTCGTCGGCGATCAGATATTGTTCCGGATCCATGATTGGCAGGTTGAGCAAGTCGAGCAGGTCGAGCGTGCGCTTGACCGCCCAGCCGGGCGTCGGGATCAGGATCGACTTCGAGCCGGCATGCTTGATCAGGTCGCCGAGCAATTTCTTGACCGGCGGCGGGTTGAGGGAACCCAGATTGTAGGCTTCATTGGGCACACCGGCCTTCCAGGCGGCGCGCGCCGCCTCGGCGCAGTCGAACACCGAGATGAACTGATAGGGATTCCTGCCCGACCCGATCATCGGCACCGGAAAATTCCAGTCGATCAGTTTGAACAGTTTTTCCAGGATGCCGAGCCGGCCGGGGCCGATGATGAGGCGCGGGCGAAACAGCGAGATCGACATGCCGCGCCTGCGCCATTCGGCGGCCAGTTCCTCGGTCTTCTGCTTCGACCAGCCATATTCGCCGAGCGGCGCGACCGGATGCTCCTCGGTCATTGGCTGCGTGACCGTGTGGCCGTAGATCATGTCGGTCGTGTAGTGGACGAGCTTCCGAGCGTCGGCCTTGTCCATTGCCTGCATGATATGCTCGGTGCCATGGAAATTCACCGGGAAGAAAAACTCGTGCCGCTTGGCCCGCACCTGGATCGGCGACAGCATCTTGGCCGACAGATTATAGACCATGTCGTCGGCCTTCAGCCCGACCGAAGCAACCGAGGCCGGATCGGTGACATCGCATTTGACGTGGCGGACCGAACGGTAGTGCGGCAGATCGCTTTTGGCGATATCGGCGACGACCACTTCCTCGCCATCGGCAAGAACCTTTGGAGCCAGATGGCGGCCGACGAAACCGTCACCGCCGAAAATCACATGTCTCATCGAACGATCTCGTTTGCGTGAATCTTGTCGGAGGCGATGGAAGCTGTCTGGTCCTCATGCTCTCGACCACTCTGCGCTATCAGCACCGTGCCGACGCAAATGAAGGCGATGCCGGCGATGCGCCAGGCATTGAGATCTTCGCGGAAGATGAAATAGGCGAAGATTGCAACCGCGACATAGGCAAGGCTGAGGAACGGATAAGCGAAACTGAGCTCGACCTTGGACAGCACATAGAGGTGCGAAGCCATCGAGATCACGAAAGTGCACAGGCCGAGGAACACCCACGGGCTGAACACGATCTGCAGCATCTTCAGCAGCGGATTGACCCCCTCGAACGAAACCGGACCGAGCGACATCATGCCTTGCTTCAGCATGAGCTGCGCGGCGGCATTGGTCATGACCGTGAACAGAATGAAGACGATATATTTCATGTTCTTCCCACCAACCCTTCAGCTCTCCTATTACAAACCTGCAAATATTTCGTGAAGCAACAAGAGTGTTCCCGGTAAACCTGACGTTATCAAATAATTAACTACGAATTATTCGACTTTTAGCTATTCAGCTGCCTCGGCAGTATCCCCTTGTTCTTCGAGCTGTTGCGCCGTTCGGGCCCAGAAACTCGACATGAAGGCAGGATCTCGGATCGCTTCGAGGCGCTGCCATTTTGGAAACGAGGCGGCGAAGATGTCGGCGCCCATGCGGGCGTCCTTGTAAGGATTGACCGCGCCGCCGGCTTCGACGGTGATGCGGTCCAGCTCCTTCAACAGCGCCAGCGTCGCCTTGCCACGGTTGGGAAAATCCAGTGTCAGCGTGAAACCCGGCCGCGGGAACGACAGCAATGCCGGTGAGCGGACCGTGCCGAAGCGCTTCAAGACCGTGAGGAACGAGCCCTGCCCGGCCCGCCTGGCCGCCGCAAACAGATCCGGCACGACCCGGCGCGCGACATTTTCCGGCACCACGCTCTGGTGCTGGAAAAGCCCATTCGGTCCGTAGAGGCGGTTCCAATTTCCGACGCCGTCGAGCGGAAAGAAGAAACCTTGATAGCCGACGTGGCGCGGCGCATTGGACCGGCCTTTCTTCCACCGGTAGGCAGCGTTGAAAACGTTCAGGAACGGCCGGTTGAGCACGTTGAACGGCGGCTGGAAGGGCACCGAATAACTGCCGCCGGCCGGCCACGCCGCATGCGAGCCATGCTCGGCATGATTGCCGGTGAACAGCAGCCCGCGGCCGCTGCGATGACCGCCGGCAAGCTGGTCGATCCAGGCGACGGCATATTCGTTGGCCATATCGGCCGCTTCGGCAAGTTCGAAAAATTCGCCAAGGTTGCGGAAAGGCGTCGCCGTCTCGACGATGTCGAGCGATGGCACCCGCATCAGCCGGATCGATGCGGACAAGATCAGGCCGGTCAGCCCCATGCCGCCGATCGTCGCTGCAAACAACCGTGCATTGTCGGTGGCCGAGCAATGATAGGTTTGCCCGTCGGATCTGAGCAGGGTCAAGGATTCGACATGGCAGCCGAAGGTGCCGCGCCGGTGATGGTTCTTGCCATGCACGTCATTGGCGATGGCGCCGCCGAGCGTGACGAACTGGGTGCCCGGAACGACCGCCGGAAAGAAGCCATAGGGCGCCGCGTGGGCGATGATGTCGGACAGAAGCGCGCCGGACTCGGCTTCGATCACGCCGGTTTCGGCATTGAAGGCACGGATGCGGGCCAGCGGCCGCATGTCGACAAGCGTGCCCGCTGCATTCTGGCACGAATCGCCATAGGAACGGCCATTGCCATAGGCGAGCAAGGCGCCTTTCTTGGCTTTGCGCTGCTTCAGCAGCCCGATGCCGTCACCCGCCGAAATCACACTGGGTGCCGGCGGCGTGGCGAGACCAAAGCTCTGAAACCGTTCCCCGGCCATGTCTACAGGCTTCCAGCGACCAGCAGCACGGCGCCGATGAGCACGACGATCTGGCTGCGCCAGTCGCGGATGATGAAGACGACCGGATCGTCATGCATCTCGTCGCGGCGGGCCAGTATCCAGACGCGTATGGTCAAATAGAGCACGATCGGCGCCAGCGGCCAGACCAGCCAGGGGTTCGGGTAAAGTTCGCGCACCGCGGCACTGTCCATATAGAGCGCCAGCACCAGTGCCGAGGAGAAGGCCGAGGCCATTCCCGCCTGGGCGACGATCTCCTGGTCCTCGGTGCGGTAGCCGCGGCCGGCAATTCGCTCACCGGCCGGAATGGCGGTAGTGCGCAGCTCGACAAAGCGCTTCACCAGCGCCAGCGACAGGAAGAAGAAGATCGAGAAGGCGAGCAGCCAGAACGAGACATCGACGCCGGTCGCCGCCGCGCCCGCCAGGACACGCATCGTGTAGAGACCGGCCAGCGTCAGCACGTCGACCAGGAGCATGCGCTTGAACGACAGCGAATAGGCCGTGGTGATGACCATGTAGCCCAAAAGCACCCCGAGGAATTCCCATCGCAGCAGGCACGCGGCCCCGATGCCGATCGCCAGCAGCAGCGCCATCGACCCGAGGCCGAACGGGATCGACAACGCGCCGCTGGCGAATGGCCGGTCGCGCTTGGTCGGGTGTTTGCGATCGAGCGCGAGATCGAAGAAATCGTTGAGGATGTAGATGGCCGAGGCCACCGCGCTGAACGAGACGAAGGCCAGCAGGCATTCCCAGATCATGTCGGCGTTGAAGTATTCGTGCGACAGCACCATCGGCACGGCGATCAATGAGTTCTTCAACCACTGATGAACGCGCAGCATCTTGACGACGGTTTTGAATGTCGGCTTCGGCGCCGGCATCATTTCGGCGCTGTGCACGGCCTGCCAGCGCGCGGCCTGGCGGTCGGGCGCGACGACGATCGCCGTACGCGCGGCGTCGAACACCTGGAGGTCGTGCCGGCTGTTGCCGGCATAGTCGAAGCCGCCGTCGCCATAGGCGGCGACAAGCGAGGCGCGCTTTCTGCCGGAGGTCATGTTGTGCGGACCATCGGTCGCCAGCACGCGATCGAAGATCCCCAGATGCGCGGCGATCGCCTCGGCGAACTTGCGCGGCGTGCCGGTTGCCAGCACGACCTGGCGGCCCTCGCCATGTTCGGTGCGAAGGCGCTGCAGCAGCACCTCGCGATAGGGCAACGATGCGGGATCGATATCGATGCGTTGGGCGATTGCCTGCTTCAACCGCGCCGGGCCGCCGGCGAGCCAGAACGGCACCAGAAAAATATAGAGGGGGTTCTTCTTGAGAAGGATGAACAGCCCTTCCCACAACAGGTCCGTCGCGATCAGCGTGCCGTCGAGATCGACCGCAAGCGGGATTGCGTTCCTGTCAGACCGCGCGTCCATTTTTCGTTGCCCTGCCTGGCGCATGACCCCCGAAAACTCCGATCTTCGGAAAGGATCATGCGCAGATCCAAAAACCTCGCGCCGCGTTCGGCGTCTTCGCGTCTGGTTTAGCGGGGAACGGCGTAGTGAACGTTAAAACGCCCGGTTGCAGCATGCCGGCCGGATGGTATTTCCAGCGTCATTGTTAAACAATTGCTACTGGAAACAATAAAAGGCCGGGCAATTGCCCGGCCTTTGCAAGAGATACCGCCAGAGTTTACTTGATACGGGCGACACCGCCCGAAATCTCGACCGTTTCGGAGCCAGTCAGGGCTTCGAGGTCACCATTCGGCAAGGTGACGAAACAGCCGTTCGGGCAAAATTCCACGGTTTCGCCGGCGGCCAGTGCCAGCTCGGTCTTGCCGCCGCCTTCGGTTACGATCAGCGTGCGGGTCTCGGCGTCCTTGTTGACCGCACTGGCCGCAAAGGCCGAACCACCCACGGCAAGAAAAGCGATGGCGGCAACGACAGACTTCCACATTTGCAATATCGGTGTTTCCACCGCCTCTGTTGCATTTCGCAAGGCATTCTCGCCCTTTGCATGTGAGCTTATATGACATGGAAGCTGAACAGCAACTGAATGCCGCATTCATGCCGCAATCGACGGGATCAGCCCGGATCGGGCCTGCGACCCTTGCGCCGGCCCTTGGGTGTCTCGGCAGCCTTTGTCCTGACAAGCTCGCGCTCGGCAAACTCAGCCTCGATCTTGTCGTCGTCGATCGGCCATTTCGCCAACGGTGCTGCCGCCTTGACGTGAATGTCGCGCTGCGGGAACGGGATTTCGATGCCTTCTCGCCTGAAGGCGTCGAGAATGGCGAAGCGGATGTCGTTCTGCACGATCACGCCATTGGCGACGTCAGCGAGAAAGACCCTGATCTCAAAGTTCAACGACGAGTCCGCCAATGCCGCGAACAGTACGAAGGGTTCCGGGTTCTTGAGAACGAGTGGATGGCTGCGAGCAATATCAAGAAGAATCTCGTGGGCGCGCCTGGCGTCCGAACCATAGGCGACCCCAACCGGAATTTCGATGCGCCCTAATTTATTGCGATGCGTCCAGTTGCCTACGGGGCCGTTGATCAGATCGGAGTTGGGCAGGATCACCGATTGCCGCTGGAACGTCTCGATCTCGGTGGCGCGCACGCTGATCTTCTTGACCGTACCGGACACCTGGCCGGCGACGATCCAGTCGCCGACCTTGAACGGCCGCTCGGCCAGCAGGATGAGGCCTGAAACGAAGTTGGAGACGACGTTTTGCAGACCAAAGCCGATTCCCAGTGAAAGGGCGCCGGCAACAAGCGCGAGGTTGGACAGGTCGATACCCGCCGCCGAGACGCCGACCAGTGCCGCCAGCGCGACGCCGGCATAACCGACCGCCAGCCGGATCGAGTTGCGCACGCCGGTGTCGACCTTGCCGCGCGCCATGACCGAGCCGTCGAGCCAGCCCTGGAACCAGCGCGTCAGGAAATAGCCGATGATGAAAACGACGATGCCGGTGAGGATGCCGGTGACCGAGATCGTCACCGAGCCGATGGTGATGCCGGTGGCCAGCTTGTAGGCCCAGGCCTGGATGTCGCCGGGCTGGAAGCCCCACATCAAAAGGATCAGCGGCAGGAACACCAGCACGATCATGATATTGATGGCGATGCTGACGACCAGGCCGAGCTGGTCGAGGGCTGCATCCTCATAGCTGGAATTGGCCGAAAGCCAGCGCCCGATCGAAGTACTGGCGAAACCGCCTTCCTCGCCGATCTCCCGGGCAGAGAGGAAGCCTATATAGGCAGTGATCAGGATCGTGCCGGTGACGACGACCTGCCGAGAGACGAAAAAGCCAAGGCCGATATAGCCGAACAGCGCCGCCGCGATGGTGAAGAGACCGAGCACGATGGCAGTGTAGCGCAGCCACGCCGGCCAGGGACGCCAGCTTCCGTCAGGCGCCTTGAATGGTCTGAGCAACGCCATCAGGATCAGGATGACGCCGACGATGATGGTGGCGACAAAGCTTCTGGCGATGGTCAGCGACAGCGGCGATCCCATATTGTCGTTGACGACCGACAGGAAATTGTTGAAGCCGATGACCACCGCCATGGCGGTCGTCAGCCGGACCAGCCAACGCGCCGGACCCGTTTCTACAGGTATCAGCCGCCAGTTCGGCAGCCGCGGCTCAAGCGCCGCATTGGTCAGCCGGTTGACGCAGAACACTACCGCGATGACGGCGGCCAGGGCATTCAGGAACACCCCGATGTCGCCACGCAACACATTGTAATAGTTGAAAAAGAAAACCGTCGAAGCGAGGAAGACGCCGACCGCCAGCGTCGGCAGCAATGTCGACCAGAACGCCACCGACAGCCGGCTGAGATAGGACGGATCCTCAACGGAGGGATCCGCTTCGAAGATACGTCCAAACAGCCGCCGCCCGCCGACAAAGAGTACTGCGGCGAGTACCAGCGCCATCAAGGTTGCGGCAAGGACGGCCTGGAACTTGAACTTGATGGCGAAGGTCAGCCAGGATGATACCGCCCTATAGAGGCCGGTATATTCATTCTGGGCGTCGGAGAACACTTGCGGGCTCAGCGCGTCGGACAGTTCATAGTGCTTGGTCAGCACATTGCGAAAGAGCGCGCTGCGCATGGCGCCGATCTTGTCGATCAATCCGCTGATGCGGATCGACAAATTTTGCGCGCTGGCGATGATGGCGTTGATCTCGGCCTTTTCGGCCGCCAGGGCCCCGCGCTCGCTGGCGACGATCTCGGGCTCCGGCGGCTGACCCTCCGCTGGCGGCGCGCCCAGCACCTCGATACGGGCATTGATGTCGGAGAGACGCGAACGGAACGCCAGCGCACTGGTCAGTGCGGCCCGCGACATCTCCTCCAGTTGCAGGCGGATATCGACGAGGCCGGCGTCTTCCTCGCCGTCCTGCTGCATCTTCTTCTCGAGGTCGTCGGTCTTCGCCGACAGATCCTGGATGGCCTTCTGCTGCTCCGCGATCAGCGCGGTGGAGCCCTGGTCGATCACCTGCGCCATCGCTTCGAACGGCGGCGCCGCCGACACGACGACCAGCGCAAGGATCAGAACCAGGCGGAGCAATCTGAAAAACATGATCTGTTGGCGACTCGCGAACGGCAATGCAGCGCTGAAAACGCATCCTTGATAAAGACGCTCATATCACGGGGCAAGCCATCGCGCCCGCCGCGTTTTCGGAGTCGGCCAGTCGAAAAGCGATGGCGCAATATTGGCTTTGCGCTGATGGCCTGCTCTATAGTCTGCCGCATCGCCCACGAAGGATGACAAAAAGAATGGCGGAATATTCGGCGTTTTCGCTTCTCAAAAACGCGCTCACCGGCAACAAGGACTGGAAGCCGGCCTGGCGTAAGCCGGACCCGAAGGCATCCTATGACGTGATCGTCATCGGTGGCGGCGGCCATGGCCTGTCGACAGCCTATTATCTCGCCAAGGAGCATGGCATCACCAATGTCGCGGTGCTGGAGAAGGGCTGGCTGGGATCAGGCAATGTCGGTCGCAACACCACGGCTGTGCGCTCCAACTATCTGCTGCCCGCCAATACGCGCTTTTACGAACATTCGATGAAACTGTGGGAGAACCTCTCGCACGACCTCAACTACAACGTCATGTTCTCGCAACGCGGCTGCCTGAACCTCGCGCACACGCCCGCCCAGTTCGATGATCTTGCCCGGCGCGGCAACGCCATGCGCCATCTCGGCGTCGACGCCGAACTGATGACGACGGCCGATATCGCGCGCCTTGTCCCGGCGCTCGACGTCTCCGGTTCGGCGCGTTTCCCTGTTATCGGCGGCCTGATGCAGCGGCGCGCCGGCACGGCCCGCCACGATGCGGTCGCCTGGGGCTATGCACGTGGCGCCGACCGGCGCGGCGTTGACATCGTCGAGAATTGCGAGGTCACCGGTTTCCTGCGCGATGGCGACCGCATCACAGGCGTCACGACGACGCGTGGCGAGATCCGCGCCAAGAAGGTGGCGCTCGCCGTTGCCGGCAGCACCGGGCGCGTCATGCAGCTTGCCGGCATCGACCATATGCCGATCGAGAGCCATGTGCTGCAGGCCTTCGTCTCTGAATCGCTGAAGCCGATCATCGACACGATCCTGACCTTCGGCATGGGACACTTCTACATCTCGCAGTCGGACAAGGGCGGCCTGGTCTATGGCGGCGACCTCGACGGCTACAACAGCTACGCCCAGCGCGGCAGCCTGCCGATCGTCGACGAGGTGATGAGCGAGATGCTGGCGCTGTTCCCCGGTCTCGCTCGCGTGCGCATGCTGCGCTCCTGGGGCGGCGTCTGCGACATGTCGATGGACGGCTCGCCGATCATCACCACCGGCCCGCTGCCGGGCATGTATCTCAATTGCGGCTGGTGCTACGGCGGCTTCAAGGCAACGCCTGCCTCCGGCTGGTGCTTTGCCTGGACCATCGCCAAGGACGAGCCGCACGAGTTCAATGCGCCCTTCACGCTCGACCGTTTCTATCGCGGCCTGGTGATCGACGACAAAGGCCAGGGCGCGACGCCTCGGATGCATTAGGTAGAAGAAATGCTGATCACCTGTCCCTATTGCGGCCCGCGCGACGTCATCGAATTCAGCTATCAGGGTGACGGCAACCGCGCGCGCCCTCAGCCCGCTTCGCAGAACCTCGATGCATGGAACGCCTATGTCTACGACCGGCTGAACCCGGCTGGCGACCACAACGAGATCTGGCAGCACTCCGGCGGTTGCCGGGCTCATCTGAGGGTCGTGCGCAACACGCTGACGCACGAGATCTCCAGCACCACCTTTGCGCGCGGCGACCACAAATCCGCAGCGCGGCACAAGGCGGAGGGCAAATCATGAGCCCGCGCCGCAGCGATGCCGGCGGCCGGATCGACCGGCTGCGCACCATACGCTTCATTTTCGACGGGGCGCCCTACACCGGCCATGCCGGCGACACGCTCGCTTCGGCGCTGCTGGCCAATGGCGTCAGCCTGTTCGGGCGCTCGTTCAAATATCACCGTCCGCGCGGCGTGCTCAGCGCTGGCGTCGAAGAGCCGAACGCCCTGGTGACAGTGCTGCGCGGCGAGGTTCGCGAACCCAACATCGCCGCGACCATGATCGAGATCTATGACGGGCTGACGGCCGTCAGCCAGAACCGCTTCCCTTCGCTGTCCTGGGATGTCGGCGCCGTCAACCAGCTTGGCGGCAAGGTGCTGTCGGCCGGCTTCTACTACAAGACCTTCATGGGACCGGTGTTCGGCCCGCTCAAGGGCACGCGCTTCTGGATGTTCTGCGAGCATTTCATCCGCCGCGCCGCCGGCCTCGGCCGCGCCGGGACTGCTCCCGACACGGCGCGCTACGAGCGCATGAACGCATTCTGCGACGTTCTGGTGGTCGGCTCCGGCCCGGCCGGGCTGATAGCCGCCAAGGCCGCGACCGATCAGGGCGCACGCGTCATCCTCGCCGAGCTCGAGCCGCATTTCGGTGGTTCGGCCAACTGGTCAGGCGAGGTGATCGACGACATGCCGGCCGCCGATTGGGCGGCGCGAACCGCCGGCCAGCTCGAAGGCCATGACAATGTCCGCCTGCTGCCGCGCACCACGGTGTGGGGCTATTACGACGGCAACACGCTGGCTGCGCTCGAACGGGTCACCGACCATAAGGAAACCCCCGGCAAGGGCGAGCCGCGTCATCGCTACTGGACCATTCGCGCCAAGACGGTGGTGCTGGCCACCGGCTCCTTCGAGCGGCCGCTGGTGTTTCCCGGCAACGACCGGCCCGGCGTGATGCTGGCCCATGCCGCCGAGCGCTATGCCAATGAATATGGCGTGCTGCCGGGCGACAGGATTGCGCTGTTCACCAACAATGACAGCGCTTATCGCGCAGCCCTCGCGCTGAAGAAGGCAGGTGCCGCGATCGTTGCCGTTGTCGACGTGCGCCCGGAGCTTTCGAGCGAGATGCGCGAGCTCGCAGGCGAAGCGGAGGCCGAGATCCTTTCCGGCCACGCCGTGGTCGCCACCGAAGGCGGCAAGGCGCTGTCAGGCTTCAAGGTGCAGCGCTTCGACATGGAGAGCGGCGCTTTGAGCGGCGATGCGCGCAGCATCCATGCCGATTGCCTGCTGATGTCGGGCGGCTGGTCGCCGACCATACATCTCGCCAGCCAGGCCGGCGCCAGGGCGGAATGGAATGAAGCGTTGCAAGCTTTCCTGCCACCCAAGCCGACACAGAAATGGATCGGCGCCGGTGCCTTCAACGGTCATTTCAAGACCCTCGAAGCAATATTGGACGGCCGCAACGCAGGCCTTTCGGCGGTCGGCGCAACAGGCACGCCGATGGCGTACCCGAGTATCGAATCCTTGCCTGGCGACCCTCGTCCGGCGCCGGTCTTCGAGATCAAGGCGGCCGGAAAAAGCTTTGTCGATTTCCAGCACGATGTGACGGCGGAGGATGTGCGGCTGGCACATCGCGAAGGCTTCATCTCCGTCGAGCATCTCAAGCGCTACACCACGCTCGGCATGGCGACCGACCAGGGCAAGAACTCCAACATACCTGGCCTCGCCATCATGGCCGAGGCGCTGGGCAAGCCTATCCCGGAGGTCGGCACGACACGCTTTCGCCCGCCCTATTCCGCGGTGTCGATCGGCTCGCTGGCCGCGGAACGCTTCGGCGACATCAAGCCCGAGCGGCTGACGCCGATGCATGACTGGCACATCGCCAACGGCGCTACCATGTATGCGGCCGGCCTCTGGTATCGCCCGATGATCTACGGGCTTTCAGGCGAGACGATCGAGCAGGCCTATGTGCGCGAAGCCAAGGCGACGCGCGAAAGCGCCGGCATCGTCGATGTCTCGACGCTGGGCAAGATCGCCATGCAAGGTCCCGATGCGGCCGAGTTCCTCGATCGCGTCTACACCAACATGTTCTCGACGCTGGCCGTCGGCAAGGCGCGTTACGGGCTGATGCTGCGCGAGGACGGCCTTGCTTTCGACGATGGCACCACATGGCGGCTCGGCGAACAGGACTTCCTGATGACCACCACCACCGCCAATGCCGGCAAGGTGATGCAGCATCTGGAATACTACCTTGACGTGATCTGGCCGGAGTTGAAAGTCCATGTCACCTCGGTGACCGACGAATGGGCGGGCGCCGCCATCGGCGGCCCAAAGGCGCGGGCAATTCTTGCCGCTTGCGTCACCGGCACCGCCGTCGACAACGCCACCTTGCCCTTCATGGGCATTGTGCGTGGCAAGATAGCGGGCGTGCCTGTCATGATCTGCCGGCTCTCCTTCTCCGGCGAGATGGCCTTCGAGGTCTATTGCGGCGCCGGCTACGGCACCCATGTCTGGGAAGCGCTGGTCGAGGCCGGCAAGCCGTTCGGGCTGGTTACCTACGGGCTCGAGGCGCTGGGCACGATGCGCATCGAAAAGGGCCATGTCACCGGCGCCGAGATCGACGGCCGCACCACGGCGCGAGACCTGCATCTCGACTGGATGCTGTCCAGGAAGAAGCCCTTCATCGGCTCGGCGATGATGGATCGCGAGGGCCTGATCGCGCCCGACCGCCTCGAGCTCGTCGGCCTGATTGCGCTCGACAACCGGCCGCTCAACGGCGGCGCGCATGTCGTGGAAGTGCTCGACGAAGCCAATCCGCACGATTCCATCGGCCACATCACGGCCTGCTGCTATTCGCCAGCGCTCGGCAAACACATCGCGCTGGCGCTGATCAAGGGCGGCAAGGCAAGGCACGGCTCGCGAGCCTTTGTCTCCGATCCGCTGCGCAACCGGTTCGGGCCGATCGAGATCGTCTCCAACCACTTCTACGATCCGGACGGGAGCCGCATGCATGGTTGAGCGCCAATCACCGCTTGAGCCAGTGCTACATGCCGGCTCGCACGGCAATTTCGAGCATGGCGTGGACATTATCCTGTCCGAAACGCAGCCGGGATCGATCGTGCAACTCGCGGCATGGCCAGGCGAGGAGAAGAAGCTGATATCGGTCATCCGCACGGTCACCGGCCTTGCCCTGCCCGACGGCGCCGGCGGCGGCAGCACCGATGGTGCAAGGTCGGTATTTGGCTTTGCGCCGGGGAAATTCACCGTCGTCGACGAGGCAGAAGGCCTGGTCTCGGCCTTTGCCGGCGCCGTCACTCCGGCGATCGGCACGGTGACCGACCTGTCGCATGGCCGCACCGCGATCCGCATCGCCGGACCGAAGGCCGAATGGGTGCTGGCGAAGTTCTTCGCCATCGACTTCGCGCTGCCGGCCTTCCCGGTCGGCGCCGGCCGTTCGACCGTGCATCACGATGTCTTCGCGCAGATCCAGCGCACCGGCGCCGACCAGTTCGACATCTACATGTTCCGCTCCTTCGCGCGCTCGTTCTGGAAGGCGCTCTGCCATGCCAGCGAGGAAGTCGGCTACGAGGTGCAATAACAGGCTGACCGCTTGGCACTATGGACTGACACAACTGCTGCTTGAGCCTTGGGCCAGCCGGGAGGATAGATAGAAATCACGGGCTCTTGTCGGGGCAAGCGCCCGTTCAGGCAACCGGTTCGACAATATCCTTCCATGACCGCGGAGACTTCGGCGACAGCCACAACCCGCTTTGCCCCGGCGGGCGAGGCGTCGATGCTTTTGCCGGCGACGGTGGCCTGTGGCGTCTTCATGACCAGCCTCGACCAGAATGTCGTGGTGACCGCGCTACCCGGCATCGGCGAAAGCCTGGCCCGGCCACCCAGCCAGCTTGGCCTTCTGATCACCGTCTATGTCGCCAGCCTGATCATTTCGATGCCGGTCGGCGGCTGGGCCGCGGACCGCTTCGGCCTGCGCAACGTCTATTGCTTCGCCTTGCTTGTCTTCGCCACCGCCTCGGCGCTATGCGGCCTGTCCGGCGACCTCTGGACGCTGGTCGCCTCGCGCGCCTTGCAAGGCTTTGGCGGCGCGCTGATGGGAACGCTCGGCC
>NZ_NWQG01000191.1:0-4566 GCF_002529485.1 Mesorhizobium sanjuanii | reverse complement strand
ATATTTCGCTGGCCGGTCAGTCGGGGCCTCTGGTCGGACCGCTGGTCGGCGGCGCGCTCACCACCTACGTTTCCTGGCGCTGGATCTTCTTCATCAACGTCCCCTTCGCGTTGACAGCCGCGCTGCTGGCGGCCTCGCTGTTCCCAACCACAACCAAGCCGGTTCGCACCTCATTCGATTTTCCGGGCTTCCTGCTCGTCGGCATTGGCATGGCGCTGCTCGTCTTCGGCATGGATTCGCTTGCCGCCAGGGATGCCATGGGCTGGATCATCGCCGGCGAACTCGGCCTCGCCATCGCCATCCTTGCCCTCGCCGCCTTCTATTGCCTGCGTTCCCGCAATCCGCTGCTCGACCTCAATCTGCTGCGCATCCGCACGTTTCGCATCAGTTTCCTGACCGGTGGCGGTCTCGACACGATCGGCCTCAGCTCGGTCGTCTTCCTGTTGCCGCTGATGTTCCAGCTCGGTTTCGGCATGAGCGCCGTGCAGGCAGGATCACTGACCTTCGTCGCCGCGATCGGCTCGCTGCTGATACGCTTCTTCATGCCGCGCGTCTTGAACCGTTTCGGCTTCCGGCGCGTGCTGATCTTCAACACCCCGGTTGCCGCCTGCCTGGTCGCCGGCTTTGCCTTGATGCAGGAGAGCGCTCCAACCTGGATCGTGCTCGCCTACATCTTCGTCTTCGGCATGTTCCGTTCGGTGCAATGGGCGTCGACCGGCAATCTCTCCTATTCGGACATCGCGCCCGAACAGCTCTCCCGCTTCAGTGCGCTTTATTACATATTGTGGCAGCTTGCGGTGGCGATCAGCGTCGGCCTGGCGGCAGCGTTGCTGTCGCTCCTGGCCGGCGGCGGCCATGCGAGCATCAACGATTTTCGCATCCTGTTCATCATCGAAGGCCTGATCACGCTATGCGCGCTGTTCGCCTATCTCAAGCTGACGCCGCAGGACGGTGCTCACGTCAGCGGCCATGGCGCGCCGATGAGCACGGAGTAAATCAACCGAACCCACCAGCGGGAAGCGGGTCAGTTTGAAATTATCGAGAGCGCCGACTCTTCCACCGATCCACAATCGTAAGGACCGTCTTTGCTGCGGTCAGCGAGTGGCCTATCAAACTCAACCCAATATACGAGCTTCTCTCCATCGAGAAACGGCTCAAACCGCGCCACGCCATCGATCCAGTCGCCGGTCAGGCTTGTAGCATAGTCGGGTGCGGCTCGAACCGTGCCAGTGCCCCCTGAACCCCAACCATAGGAATTGGTGATAAGCACTCGGTCGCCGTCAGAGAATTTTGCCACTACTTCACCTGATTTTTATAGGGACCGCGCACCATTGGTTTCTCAGCTTCCTTCGCCTCAAACTGACCCACTACCCGCCAGCGACCTCACTTGGCGAAGGTAACCCATTCCTCGAGCGGCGCGCGGTCGGTGCGGAACTCGTTTTCGGGCTTGGTCGTGTCCTCATGACCGAGCGCCATGCCGCAGACGACGATCTCCTCGTCGGGAATGTTGAGCACCGGCCTGATCTGCCGGTGATAGGGCGCGAAGGCTGCCTGCGGGCAGGTGTGCAGGCCCCTGCCCCGCGCCGCCACCATGATGTTCTGCAGGAACATGCCATAGTCGATCCACGACCCCTTGTTCAGCCGCCGGTCGATGGTGAAGATCATCCCCACCGGCGCGTCGAAGAAGACGAAGTTGCGGTCGTGCTGCGCGCGCATCTTGTCGACCTCGCGCCGGCCGATACCGAGCGCGCCGTATAGGCCGAAGCCGTTCGCCCGACGCCGCGTGAGATAGGGTTCGAAGAACTGGTCGGGATAGTAGCGGTACTCGTCCCAGTCGGCCTTTTCGGCGCGGATGCCGGAATTGAGGATGGCGTCGGTGATCCGCTGCTTGACCTTGCCCTTGGTGACATAGACCCGCCATGGCTGCATGTTGGTGCCCGAAGGCGCACGCGCTGCAACGGCCAGAATTGCGCGGATCGTGTCGTCGTCGACCATGTCGGGCAGGAAGGCCCGCACCGACCGGCGCGATGTAATCGCCTCGTCGACGATTGCCATCGCAATACGGGTATTGTCTTCCAGCATGGGCCGTCCCTTAGTCCCAGGTGCATGGTCGCCCAAAACCGTGTAGCGGTTTGGACAACGGCATGCACAAAACAAAGACTTAACGCGCGTCGCTTCAAGTCCCGAGCGGACGCCCCCACTCGCCGTTCGCGGCCGAGCCTTTGCATGAACCGTCAAAAAGGCGCAAGCAATTCTTGTGGCTACATGAAAATCCTCTTGATTTTTTCACGGACTTGACCTCACATGAAATTTGGCACGCATTTTTCACCAAGAGCAATTTCCACCGAGAACCTGGCTTTGCCCTCAACCGCTATCCGACCGGAACAGGAAACCGCCGAACGGCTGCTGGCCGGCGATATCAGGGCGCTGCGCAAGGCGCGCGGATTGACGCTGGCCGAGATTGGTCTGAGGCTCGGCCGCTCGGTGGGCTGGGTCAGCCAGGTCGAGCGCGGCCTATCGATGCCATCGCTCGGCGATCTCAGGGCCTTCGCGGAATTGTTCGGCGTGCCGGTCAGCCTGTTCTTCAGCCATGACGTGCCCGTCGAGAGCGAGCGCGGCGTGGTCGTGCGCGCCGGCAGCCGCCGCTCGCTTGGCACAAGCGAATCCGGCTTGGTGGAGGAGCTTCTGTCGCCCGATCTTGGCGGTAGCTTCGAGATGCTGCGCTCGGTCTTTGCGCCAGGCGCGGAACTGAAGACCGAGGCGCGCCGGCCGACGGAGGAAGCCGGCTATGTCGCGTCGGGCACTTTCGAGATCGAGATTGCCGGCGTCTGGCACAGGCTTGGCGAGGGAGACTCATTTCGCTTTGACGGCAAGCCGTTCCGCTGGCGCAATCCGGGTGCCGAGCCGGCAGTGGTCATCTGGGTGGTTTCGCCGCCTGTTTACTAGACAAGGGGTTTGATATGGCCGGTTTGCCGACCACGGCACGCGTGGTGATCATCGGAGGCGGTGTCGTCGGCGCCTCCTCGCTCTATCACCTCGCCAAGGCGGGCTGGACCGATTGCGTGCTCTTGGAAAAGAACGAGCTGACATCCGGCTCGACCTGGCATGCCGCCGGCAATGTGCCGACCTTCTCCTCGTCATGGTCGCTGATGAACATGCAGCGCTATTCGACCGAGCTCTATCGTGGGCTGGCCGACGCGGTCGACTATCCCATGAACTACCACGTCACCGGTTCGCTCAGGCTCGCTCATACGAAAGAGCGCATGCAGGAATTCCAGCGCGCCAAGGGCATGGGCCGCTACCAGGGCATGGACATCGACGTGGTCGGGCTCGACGAGATCAAGCGCCGCTACCCCTTCATCGAAACCCATGAGCTGAAGGGCGCGCTCTACGATCCGAGTGACGGCGATATCGACCCGGCGCAATTGACCCAGGCGCTGGCCAAGGGTGCGCGCGACATGGGCGCCAAGATCATCCGCTTCTGCCCGGTCACCGGCGTGCGCCGCGAGAACGATGAATGGGTGGTGGTAACGGCGCAGGGCGAGATCCGCTGCGAGATCGTCGTCAACGCCGCCGGCTACCGCGCCGCCGAGATCGGCCGGATGTTCGGCCGCGAGGTACCGATGATGGTGATGAGCCATCAGTACATATTGTTCGAGGAAATCCCCGAACTGGCGGCCTGGTCGAAGGAACAGGGCAAAAAACTGCCGCTGCTGCGCGACGTCGACACCTCCTACTATCTGCGCCAGGAAAAGACCGGCATGAATCTGGGCCCTTATGAGCGCAATTGCCGCGCGCACTGGGCAACCCACAACGATCCGATGCCGGAGGATTTTTCCTTCCAGCTGTTCCCTGACGATCTCGACCGTCTCGAACATTATCTAGCCGACGCCGTTGCCCGCGTGCCGATTCTCGGCACCGCCGGCCTGTCCAAGGTCATCAACGGGCCAATCCCCTATGCGCCGGACGGCAATCCGCTGATCGGGCCGATGCCCGGCGTGCCCAACGCCTTCGAGGCCTGCGTGTTCACCTTCGGCATCGCGCAAGGTGGTGGCGCCGGCAAAGTGTTGGCCGAATGGGTCACCGAGGGCCAGACGGAATGGGACATGTGGTCTTGCGACCCGCGCCGCTTTACCAGCTTTGCCGCCGCACCCGACTATTGCGTCGCCAAGGGCATGGAGATCTATGGCAACGAGTACGCCATCCAGTTCCCGCGTCACGCCTGGCCGGCCGGCCGCGACCGCAAGCTGTCGCCGATCCATGATCGCATCAAGGCACGCGGCGCTTGCTTCGACGCCTATAATGGCTGGGAGCGCGCCACCTGGTACGCGCAGCCAGGCGACGACATTTCGGAAGAAGCCGCTTTGACCTTCCGCCGTGATGGTCCCTGGCAGAAACGCGTGCGTGAAGAGTGCCTGGCGGTGCGCGACGCCGCCGGCATCCTCGACCTGCCAGGCTTTTCGCGGTTCAACCTCGAGGGTCCTGGCGCCGCCGAATGGCTGAGCCAACAAGTGACCGGACTGGTGCCCAGGCCCGGCCGCATCGGCCTCGTCTACTTCTCCGACG
>NZ_NWQG01000190.1:0-11117 GCF_002529485.1 Mesorhizobium sanjuanii | reverse complement strand
TATAAGTGCAATGCCGATAAACGTGCTTCGAGTTCGATCAGGCCGATCTTGAGGTCAACAGCCCACCGTTTGCCTTTGCGGAAACGCCCGCAGCAGAAGCAGTCCGGGGTCGAAAGGATGTGCTCCGCCAGCGTCATTACAGCCGTTGGGAATTTGGAACGTTATCGCCGGCATTTTGCTTAGCTCCAGGCTGAGGCGAGGACCAGAGAGGCCTCAAAGATCTGATCTCCGTTCGCGTCCCGTACCTTGACGACGATCTTCAGATTGTCGCCGTCCGACACCTCGTCGCGTGCGACATCGTGCAATATCCGCAGCGCTTCCATCCCCGCCCGTTCCCGGGTGGGAAAGAGCTGGCCTTCGCCATCCATTTGGGTGTGTTCAGTGTTATAGAGGTCGAAATAGAAACGTTCCATGCTACAGGATCCGGCATCATAAGCTTCAATTCATGTCCGAGCTCATGGTTCCAACCGCGCCGGAGGCAAGGCTTTTGAAGAGATCCGGTGCGGATGCCGGCGGCAGCGGTGGTTGGCTTACTGCAACCACCCTTGACTTCCAACGTTTCATCCAGGCGTTCAAAGCAGGATCGGAAATCTTGGATGCTGGAGTCGCTTTATCTGAATCTCGGCCAGCACGACGCCCTCTCGGAGGGCGAGCAGGCGCTGCTTGCCAGTGCCATGTCGACCGAAAAATATTTCGCCACCGGCGACGATATCGTTTCGGAAGGTTCGAGGCCGATCTACAGCACACTCATCGTTGACGGCTTGGCCGCGCGCTACAAGGTGCTGGAAGACGGCGGCCGGCAGTTCACCTCCTTGCAGGTGCCCGGCGATTTCGTCGACCTGCATGCTTTTCTTCTGAAGACGATGGACCACGGCATCATAGCGCTGTCGCCATGTCACGTCATCGCCGCCGAGCACAGCAAGCTGCGCACCATTACCGAGCAGGCTCCTCATCTTACCCGGCTGCTTTGGCTGGATACACTTGTCGATGGCGCGATCCACCGGGAGTGGATCGTAGCCATGGGCCGGCGTTCCAAGATATCGCATCTGGCCCATCTCATTTGCGAACTCTTTATCCGGCTTCAAGTCGTCAAGCGGACCGCCGGGATGAGTTTTCTGCTTCCTCTGTCGCAGGCGGAACTGGCTGACGTGCTGGGTTTGTCGGTCGTCCATATGAACCGGGTCATCGGCACGCTGCGCAAGATCGGCGTGATTGGCTGGGCAAACCACAAGGTAACGATTCTGGACTGGCAGCGGCTTGTCGAAATAGCCGAATTCGATCCCACCTATCTCAGCATGAATCGCGAGCCGAGATAGGCCAGGATTCGCGGCCTCCTATCGCGGGTCCCGATGTGTGGGCTTCCACGCGGTAAGGGATGCGATATCGACGGTGACAAGGCCGCCCGCCTTGAAGGTGACCCTGCCTTTGCCTTGGTCGACGTCGGTGACATGGCCGACTATGGCAATCTGATCGCCCGGTTGGACGCCGGCCGGAGGCTCGATCGCGAAAGGGAAATTATGGGTAGGGATCCTGACACGCGCGCGACCACTGCCGAGCACTTTCAGGACGGTGCCATTCACGATCACTTCGTCGCCAACCCTAAGAATCCAAGCCATGCGCGAGACCGCCTGACATCAGCCGGACCGGTCACGTTGCACCTGGCCGTCAGGCGAGCACAACGCGTCCAGCATGGCAAGCGCGCTCGACGGCTTCGCGGGCTTCAGCAAACCCTGTTCGGCGGCGGCTTTGGCGAAGGCGTCGAAAGCAATGGTGGGGCGGCAAATGCCATTCAGGGCATCGTCCACCAACCTGACCGCCGCGGTATAGGGCGACGCTTGCTTGTTCGCCCATTTGCCGTCAAGCGCCTTCCTGGCATCGGCGATCGATGAAACCACCATCGAGTCACCGCCGACGAATTTAATGGTCAGTGGCAGGAACGTGCTCATGGGTACTCACCATCCAAACCATTCTCTTGTACGCCACAGCAGCCCCACGAAGGGCGCGAGCAGGAAAAGAGCGGCGCCCAAGGCCAGAATGGGATTACTCGTCTGAAACGATTTCATCATTGCCACCCGCATAGGATCTGGATCGCGATAAACGAAGATTCCCGGAGCTGGTTGCATCCATTGGACGCCATTCAACGCCACCTGCCTTCAGGCGGCTTCGGCGGCTGTGTTGACCGCCGCTTCGGCAAGCTGGGTCAATGCAGCGTCGGTCTCCTTTTCCTCGCCTAACGTGAGGTCCAGCAGGTTCACCGCTTCGTCCAGCCCCAGTTCCGCCGCCCAGGTCCGAAGTGTGCCATAGCGCGAAATCTCATAGTGCTCCACCGCCTGGGCCGCCGCCAGAAGACCGGCGTCGAGCGACGGCGATCCCTTATAGTCCTTGATGATCTCGGCGCCTTCCTCTGTGATGCCCATGATGGCGGCGCAGGTCTTTCCAACAGGCTTCCTGTCGATGACTTCAAAGACTTCCTCGAGGCGCGCCACATGCTCCTCGGTCTGACCGCGATGCTTCTCGAATGCTGCCTTCAGCTCGTCGCTTTGGGCCGCCTTGGCCATCTTCGGCAGTGTAGCCAGTATCTTCTTCTCGGCGAAATAGATGTCCTTCAGCGTATCGTGAAAAAGCTCCTTGAGCCCTTTAGGCGATTTGGTCGCGGTCATGTCTGGTCCTCTTTCCATTGGATGCTTTGCCGGCCCGAGCAAAATTGCTTGCGGGCGGTCTACATGTTGCTCGCCGGTCGGCCTGGCGGGCGTGGCCGGTGCGGCGGCAATTCACGCGGCTTTGGCGGGGCGTCGGCGAGCGAGTTGCGGATCGGTCTGACCGGCGGTGGCGGGATGGGGGGATGCCTGCGCTGCAAAGTGGCCGACAATCTGTCGAGCAAGTCTCGAATCTCCATGGGCTTCTTCTCCTCCCGATAGCCCCTCGCCGAGATTGACTATCACCTCGGGGCAGCCGTTCGCATTTAACTTTGATATGTCCGGGAACGATTGGGCCGAGCGTTGTGCCGGGAGGTTTCTCGGCTGTGTCAGCCCGCTCCAACAAACCCCGGTGAGACGGCGGTCAACCTTTTCGATCGGCATGCGTTGTACCTTTGGAACGAGGAGCAACCGATGCTGAAGAAATCCGGCACGTCAAAGACGGTACACAAGCAGCGCCGCGTGCAACGCAAGGTCGACGCCGACGACCGCGCCAAGGCGAAACCCAGACCGGATGGCGCCATGCAGGCGGGGGCGCGCATTTATCCCGAGCCGCCATTTCCCAGGCAGCATCATCGCAAACCCGGCGAGGAATGGCGGATCGAGCCGCCACCGCTCTATGACGCGCCGTTCTGGCTCGGCTCGAAGAAACTCGACGGCAAGGTGGCGCTGATCACCGGCGGCGATTCCGGCATCGGACGGGCCGTCGCCGTGCTGTTCGCGCGTGAGGGCGCCGATGTCGCCATCGCCTATCTTAGCGAGGACCGGGACGCGGAAGCGACCAGGCAGGCGGTCGAAGCCGAGGGCCGGCGCTGCCTTGTGCTGCGCGGCGACGTCGCCAGGCGCGTCTTCTGCCGACGAGCGGTGGAGCGGACGGTCAAGCAACTGGGCCGGCTCGACGTGCTGGTGAACAATGCGGCCTTCCAGGTGCATTCGGCCGATTTCGCCGATCTCACAGAAGAGCATTTCGACACGACGCTGAAGACCAATCTCTACGGCTATTTCCATATGGCGCAAGAGGCCGTGGCGCATATGCGGCCGGGCTCGGCCATCATCAACACCGGCTCAGTCACCGGAATCGACGGCTCCAAGGCGCTGATCGACTATTCGATGAGCAAGGGCGGCATCCACGCTTTCACGCGGGCACTGTCGGGCAATCTCATCGGCAAGGGCATCCGCGTCAATGCAGTAGCGCCGGGGCCGGTATGGACACCGCTCAACCCGTCGGAAAAAGAGGCCGAGGACGTCTCGAAATTCGGCGCCAAGACGCCGATGAAACGCCCGGCCCAGCCGGAGGAAATCGCCCCGGCCTATGTGTTCCTGGCCTCGCCGCAATGCTCCAGCTACATCACCGGCGAGATCCTGCCGATCGTGGGCGGGTACTGAGAGGGGCTTCGGATATCGGGCTAATTCTGCCGCCCGGTGCTGGCAGACATTGTCACCTGTGCCGAGCGCTGGGCTTCGCGCATGATCTTCAGCGCTTCGTCCCGGGTCAGTCCGCACTTTCGAGCGAAGTAGGCCGCCTCGTAGGCTTCCGCCGGTGAGACGGCGGAAACACCGGACAGTTCCAGTTTCGATCTCTTCTTGGCCATGCCGGCTCGCCGACTGTGAATCATTTAGTCAGCTAATATAGCACTCTTGTTTGTCAAGGCAAATCCCGGCTGTGCAGGCTACGGAGCGCCAGCTATTCAGGGCTGGCGCCGTTCGATACGGCGATCACGAGGCCAGGTTTTGCCGTACATCGGCGGTGTCGGTCTCGTTCAAGAGGTCGCACAGTGAAATGGCCTCGTGGTGGCCCATGCCGATCAGCGCCAGGGTAGAAAACTGGGCCGGCAGATCGAGCTTTTTATCCCACACCATCCACCTGCCGTTTGGCTCCATGATGCATTCAAAGCGCGACGCATTTTCCGACATTTGACCTCCGGCGATTCACCGCCGTCTGGTACAGGGCCGAAGTAAATGAGTGGTTGCATTTCTAAAACCTGACGTTGAATCTCGCCGATGGCGGTAGCCGGCCGAAAAAACCGGCGTCGTGTCGCCGGTCCGGCAATGGCGCCGGCCGCGCCGCTGGTTCCCGCTCATGGGCTCGAACCACGATTCACGCCTTCAAAGGGCGCTGTCCTACCATTAGACGAAGCGGGAATAGACGAAGCGAACGCTCTCTAACACTTTCCCGTCCGCGAATGAAGCTGTCTGCTAATCAACTCCGGTTCGCAGCGTTGCTGCAACCAGAAGACCTCTGGCGCATTCTTGGGAAATGGCCCCGATGCTCCAGTCCGACACGCCGGCAAAATGCTGCTCCTACTGCGGCGGGCGCGACCATAGTTACGAGGACTGTCCGAAGCGGAAAGCCGACGGCGAACAGCGCAAGGAGGGAAGCGACGGGCCAGGCACGCAGCCATTGAAATCGAAGTCCCCTGTCTGGCAGGAAGGATCGTGACGGAGCAGGCGAAAACGGGCCCCTCCTATCGCTTTGTCTGTGAATGCCCCACCGCGCCAGCAAACGAGATGTCGCCCTTGATCTCGCGCATGGCCATCGAGGTGATGGTGCGGCGCACGCCGGGCAGGCGGCTGAGCTCGACGCGCAGCATCCGGTCCAGCGCCATCATGTCGACGGTGACGATCTGCAGGAGATAGTCGGCCTCGCCCGTGGTGGCGTGGCAGCGGCGGATGAGCGGATGTTTCCTGACCGCCGCCTCGAAGGCATCCGACACTTCGAAATCGATCGACACCTGGATGAAGGCCTCTATGCCGAAGCCGAGCTTGGCCGGGTCGATGCGCGTCGAGTAGCCCCTGATGATGCCGGCATCCTCCAGCGCCTTGACCCGTTTCCAGCATGGCGTCTTGCTCAGGCCGACCTCGTCGGCGAGCGCAGCGAAGGAAATGCGCGCATCGCGTTCGAGCGCTTCAACAATCCTGAGGTCGAGGGCATCCAGCACCGGGTCGTTCTCCAAATTAACAAAAATGCGGACTATCATCCTCCATTTCCAGCTATTTGGATAACAGAAAGGAACAATGTTCAAGCCGAAAACGTCTATTCTGCTGGCTCGGATCGAATGGAAGCTTGAGCCCTCAGGCCGGGCCGGGAGAAAAACCATGCACAAGCCGGACTATTACGCCCGCATCGAAGCGCCGGAGATGCGCGACTACGGCGTCTACCTCAAATGCGACAGGCTGCTGGCCTGCCAGAAGCCGCTGGCCGAGATGGTCAACGCGGACGAATTGCAGTTCCAGATCGTGCACCAGGTCGAGGAGTTGTGGATGAAGCTCATCACCTACACGCTGGTCGATGTCGTCGATTTCCTTGAGCGGCAGAACACCCATCGCGTCGTCACGCTGATGGGGCGCGTGCACCGGCTGATGCGCATGATGACGGCGCAGCTCGACCTGTTGGAGACCATGTCGCCCAAGGAATATCAGCAGATCCGGCTGCAGCTCGGCAATGGCAGCGGCCAGGAATCGCCGGGCTTCAAACTGTTGCTGCGCATGCCGCCGGATCTGTGGCGGGCCTTCAAGACGTCCTATCTCGAGGGCCGCGGGCTGACCGTCGAGGATGTCTATGATTCCAGCTACGATCACGGCGACTCCTACGTCGTGGCCGAGGCTCTGATCGAATTCGACGAGCTGTTCCAGAAATTCCGCGCCAACCATCTCCAACTCATCCACCGCTCGATCGGGCTCGGCTCGAAATCGCTGAAAGGTCGGCCGGTCGAATTGCTGGAGGCCGGCGCGCGGCACCGCTTCTTCCCGGAGCTGTGGGACATACGCTGCGCCATGACCGACCGCTGGGGCATGGAGTATGGCACGGTAAGGGAGCCGATCAGCCGTCCTGAGGCAAAGGCGGGGTAGGCTTGCCACGCCGTTCGGCAAAACTATTTCCAACCTGATGTCGGAACAGCCGCGCTTTGCCCGTCCTTGGGGCGAAACCGCAGCAAACCCTGGAGGGACATCATGGTATCAGTTCAATCGCCGTGGCAGACCACTGCCGTACTCCTCGCCCGGCTGATCTTCGCCGCCGTCTTCCTGATGGCGGTGGCCTTCAAGGTCATGGATATGGGGGCAACCGCCGGCTACATAGCCTCGGCCGGCTTTCCGTTCCCGCTGTTACTGGCCTGGTGCGCGGCGCTGCTCGAGGCCGTGCTGGTCATATGCTTCCTGACCGGTGCTTTCTTCACACCGGCCGCGCTGGTTGCCGGCGTCTACGTCATCTTCCTCAACTTTGCCTTCCACGGGCCGTCGCACTGGGCCGGCAACCAGGCCGAGTTCGGCTTCTTCGTCGACCATTTCACGTTCCTCGCCGGGCTGTTGTTTGCCGCCGTGCACGGGCCGGGCAATGTGCTGGCGTCGAGGCTTGGCAGGGGGTGAGCGAGAGGCGAGGAAGGCCTCACATCTGGTCGTTGTAGGGTTCCTTGATCTGGCCGACCATGCGCGCCAGTTTCGAGAAGGACGGCATGTCGGTCTCCGGCTGGCACTGGTTGGCCAGTTCCAGCAGCCGGATCGGGAAGTTGACGGCGTCGCGGCTCGACGCCGACATGCCGTTGGACCGTTCCTCGCCGGTTTCGCCGGCTTCGGCCTTGCGTAGTGCGATGTCGATCTCCTCGGCCGTCAGCACGCCCTTACGGACCAGCACCTGGTTGATCGATGCGACGGCCATCAGGAGGCCTTCGAGCTGCAGATTGGCGACATTCATGGCTGTTGCTCCCACTGGTCAAAAGCATTGCGCTCCGCGCCTTGGCGGCATGCATCAAGCACCAACGCGCGAGCGTCTGTTCCGATCCGGAATGGCGGCGTGCAGACCGGGCGCTCTCGCGGACGAGCGCGCCGAATCCCTCGATCTAGGATTTTTTTCCTTGACCTCGTGAGGGCAGCTATGCTATTGATTTGGGCATGGTGCTGATTTGCGCCAACGACCCGCCGCCGAGGCGGGTTTTTGTTTTCGGACTCTTCCGGCTGGCCTTTCAGGCTCCGGTCTTTTCGGCGCCGAGCAGGGCGGCCCGATGCGCTATCGCCTTCATGACCGACGTGATCAGCTGGTCTGGAAACCCTCTGGGCAAGGTGTCGATGACCGCCGCCGCTTGGCGTTGCGCACTCTCAGCGAGATCGTCGCGTAGCGATAGCATCGCCGATTTGCCCATGCCGGCAAGGTCGGCCGTTTGCAGGAAATGGCGTGGCGCAATGTCGTGTACGGCGTAGTGGTTGTTCTTGCCCGCCGCCATCGCCAGCTTGAATTTCTTGCGAGGGATTTGACCGGCATCGAGGCTGGGCTGCGCGCTGAGCACGTCATATAGCGGGGTCATGCGGAAGCCGCCGCCGGGTGAAAGAAAGATGCTGAAGTTCTTGGCGTGCCCGTCCGTGGCGCCAAGCAGCCAGAAAATAATATTGGCCCGCATGAAGGTCAGGGTATCGGCGTCGGATGTATCGCTGCCTCGCAGCAGTTGCAGGATGTCGCGCATGCCGGGACCGCCATCCGACTGGTATTTTCGGGTCGGCGGCACCGAGAGCGCCTGGCAGCAATCCTCCTGCGGCAGGCGCAGCAGGCGCCCGTCCTTCGTCCAGCGGCGGTCGAAGCGTTCGACAATCAGCGTCCGCTTGTCGCCGAAATCCGCCATCTCGGCCTCGGCGACCGGAACGCCAAGACCTTCGAGCAGCTTCAGGCACAGAAATTCGTTCTCGACGCTGTTCGACAGGTCGATGCCGTTCGGCAGCCGGCCGATCCGCGGCTTCAGAATGTGGGTTGTCGCGGTTGTTCCGGACGGTTTGAACCATTGGCCATCCTTGCGCAGCAGGGCGGTCTTCTCCTGCGCGCCGGCAATCGAGATGCGGAAATCTTCGTCTTGCCCGAGGCCGAGCGGGGCAGCCACCAGATTGTTCAAAATAGCGGCTATCTCGCCAACGCTGACAGGTTTGCCGGCGACGCCTCCGGCGGCGCCGGGATCGATACCGTCTGGCAGGAACTGCAGGGCGCCGACACAGTCATGGCCAAGGGCTGCAAGCATGCTGTAGGCATCCGTGCCGGCGGCGCCGACGCGCTCGGCGATGCGCCTGCGGATATCGTTGTTGTCGGGCAACAGGTTGTCGAAGACATTGATGACCGGTTCACCGATGTAGCGGTCCTCGCGCAGCGGCAGCGACAGCGAGACGGGGAAGGTGCCGCGAAACGCCAGCCAGTCGTGCGCATACTGGAAATCGACCGCTCCGGTGGACTGACGCCGGAGCACGCCGACGAGGCGTCCGTTCAGAAGGACGTTAAGGGGTACATGCGCGCGGCGCCGTGCCATCAGAACAGGTCTTCGATATCGGCGGCGCTGCCCTTGCCGCGCGGGCGCACGACCAGTTCCAGGTTGAGCGCTGAAAGCGCGGCCATCAAGGTTCGCAACTGTATGGCGGGCTCTCCGGCCTCGAGCCGCGACACCGTGCCCTGGCGCAGATGCGTCTGGTCGCCCAGATCGGACTGCGTGAGGTTGGCTTGCTTCCTGACGCGGCGAAGGATGGCGCCGAGTTGTTTTTCGCTGCGAGCGATCTGGTCGGTCACGGAAGCCTCCAATGGAACAGAAGTCCTGACCGAATATACGCGTTGGCGTATTAAATTTCAATATACGGAGTCGCGTATCCTGCCTATTTATACGCGATAGCGTATAAATTCAAGATAGGCGCGATTGCGTATGGCGTGCGTCGAGGTGGGCTTTTTGTTTTCTGACCGATCTTCAACGAATGTTGGCGGAACAGCGGCGTTTCCCGTAACGACCCTATACTTCCAAGAGAGATACATGTTCCGTTACGCCACCATCATCAGCGACGATGACGGCCGCGAGGTCGTCAGCGCCATTGGCTTGTTCGAGGGCGTGCCGCAAGCGCGCGTCGGCCGTATCGAAGCGGTTCCGCCCGGCGTGCTGATCGGCATGGTGCGGGGCGGTCCGGTCGATACCGTTGGCGGCTTCGGCTTTCCGCAGGCGGGTGTCAGCGGCAGCATCGTGGGGCTCGTCCGGGCGAGGCTGAAAGCCTTGCCTGAGGCGGCGAAGCCTGAGGCAGCAGGGCGCAAGGCAAAGGCGAAGCCGCGCGGCAGAAAGAGGACGCGCAAGAAGCCTGCCCGCAAGACGGCGGCGAAGGCTCATATGGCGACGAAGCCCGGGATGCCGGCGCCCGCCGGGATTGCGGAGTAGGGCATGGCGGAAGTCACCGACGATCCACCGGCCGCGGCGAAATCCGCGCCGAAGGCCAAGCCCTCCGGCCGCCCGAAGCGGGCGAAGAAGACGCTGGGCGATGATTTCCTGGTCGCGGTGCGCGCCGATTTCCGCGCGCATGGCGCCGGCGTCATCGCCAAGGTCCGCAGCGAAAAGCCCGACCAGTATCTGAAGATCGTGCTGTCGGTGCTGCCCAAGGGTTCCGATATCGACACCAACAGTCTGGATGCATTGAGCGATGACGAAATCAGGCAGCGCATCCGCGGCCTCGAAGCCGTCCTGCGGCCGTTCCTCGGGGAAGGGCCGGGCCTCAGGGAAAGGCCGGGCCGCGAAAAGCCTGGTCTTAAAGAACCCGGCAGCGGCGAAGAGGGAATATCTGAGCCTGCTCAAGGAGTTGGACCGCAGGCGCCGCAATAACCAGCTCGCCGCCTACCAGCCCTATGCCAGGCAGGCCGCGTTCCATGCGGCGGGCGCCACCAATCGCGAGCGCCTGTTCATGGCCGGCAACCAGCTCGGCAAGACCAGTGCCGGCGGTGCCGAATGGGCCATGCATCTCACCGGCCGCTATCCCGCGTGGTGGCAAGGCAAGGTGTTCGATCAGCCCGTGCGGCTGTGGGCGGCCGGCGTCACCGGCGAGGGCACGCGCGACAACCCGCAGCGTATATTGGTCGGCCCGCCGCAGCAGCCGGCGGAATGGGGCACCGGCATGATCCCCGCCGACGCCATTGCCCACACCATCATGGGGCGCAATGCTGCGGGTGCGCTCGACAGCGTCGTGGTGCGCCATGGCGGCGGCGGCGACGTGCAGGCCGGCGAATCCGTGCTGTCGTTCAAGAGCTACGAGAAGGGCCGCGAGAAGTGGCAGGGCGAGACGCTGCACGGCGTCTGGTTCGACGAGGAGCCGCCGCTCGATATTTATTCCGAGGGCCTGACGCGCACCAACGCCACCGGCGGCATCACCATCGTCACCTTCACGCCGCTGCTGGGAATGAGCGATGTGGTGCTGCGGTTTTTGTCGGCGGAGGAGGTGGAGCGGATGGGGAAGGGGTGAGGTTTGCAGAACTTGGGTTCCTCGCCCCGCGCGAAGCGGGGGGAGAGGTGGCCGCGAAGCGGACGGAGAGGGGCCTTCGTAGGGCGCCGGTCCCTGCAAGCGCCACGTCTTCGACCATTCTGTTTGTACGACCGGCGTCCCCCTCTCCGTCTCGGCTTCGCCGAGCCACCTCTCCCCCACTTTCGTGGG
>NZ_NWQG01000189.1:0-19333 GCF_002529485.1 Mesorhizobium sanjuanii | reverse complement strand
CCCCCACTTTCGTGGGGGCGAGGAACCCAGGCATTCAAAGCTCCCGCCCAAACAACACCCTAGGTCCCGCCTCTGCCAAACTGATTCAAGCGGAAACCATCCATGCCCCGTCACGTCACCTTCGCGCCCGCTTTCGGTCAGGGCGAGTTCGGGTGGCTGCCGGCAATGATGAATGCCAGACCGCATGCTGCGATATCTGGTTGTGCTCGAAGCAATTCGTCGCCAGCTTGCTGATTTCTGGATCGGCAGACGCCTGCGCCCATTCGATATAGGCGTCAACGACGACCAATCTCGCCCGGCCAGCCAGCCCCAGACCGTAGCGCCGCACCACCGGCTCGGCATGGTCCAGCATCGCACGGATCGTGCCTGACGCATCGTCCCGCCACTGCCCGGAAATTTCCGCTATCGACGAAAACGGCGTTCCCGGCCTGAGCGATGCGGCGCGCTGGCGGGCGAACTTCAACTGCCAGTCCTTTGCAAAGCGCACGAACTGGATGGCTCCCATGCGCACACCCTCATGCTCATCTGCCAGAGCAAATAATGCTTGCGCCAGATAGTCGCCATCGCCACGCGTGCTGCATCGCAAGATAGACTCTACGGCATCGAAGCGCGTGCGCGGGTTGTCATCTGCCAGCAACGCGGCCAGTTCGCCTACCATCGAACTGATGTTCTGGTTTTGAAACGTGGCAAGAAACGCACCTGTCGCTCGCGTCCGGGCATTGCCCGATATGAGCAGGAGACGCAGGCTTTCCAGCGGAACCGTCTTGCCGAGTTCACTGAGAAAATCGTTGGCAAGCGCGCCGTTGTCGTCATCGGAGGGTGACATCAGCCGCTGCAGCATTTCCGGACCGGTCATGGCATTTGTCGATTTGCCGAGCGGCAGCAGGATCTTGCCGCCTTCGCTGAAGAAAAGATGAGCGGTCTCGCTGTCCTCGGCGGACAGGCGCATCGCCTCGAATAGATCTGTCATGGCAAAGAGTGGCTTTCCCACCCGCGTAGAGTACAGGCCGCGCGCAACGCTCCGGCCCAACACGCATCGGTTTCGCCGATGCCGGGCAAGACCTAGCGCATAAAGCCGCAAAGGGAAAGATCAGAGGGTGCCGGATGGACCTCACCATGCCTGCGCGAAGGGATAAAGGTGGCCGCGCAGCGGCCGGAGAGGGGCCCTCATGGGGGGCCAGCAACAAGGCCAACGTCCTGCCTGGGCCGGCGCCGCGGCCATCGGTCTGCCGACGGCAGATCAGCTTGAGTTGATCGTCAAACAGATGGATCAAGTCGAATCAGGGGTACTTGAGGCCCGCGAGCTGCCTGGCGCGGGCCTTGGGATCGGTTGCTTTCCGGGTAAGCGGGGTACACCATATCCTTTGATCACTTGTATATTTGTTGCCATAGACATGGCATGATTTATTCGGTGTGTCTGGGATGCAAACTTCGCGTTTGTAACCTGTGCCAGAATTGGTGAACATCCTGCAAGTCTTCTTATTCGTATCATACGGAACGTTCGATTGGCATGCTGATGCACTGGTGGCAATGGCTAAAACGATTGCTATACGGATCATGTATCTCCCTCGATTCGTCAGCAACTTCGCATTGATGAACAGTATTATCAATGGCGATTGCTCGTCTCGGCAACTAATTACGGCAAGCTAATATGTCACGTCACGTCACCTTCATGACCATCGACGATGCCGGGCACTATTCGCCCGAGCAACGCGACGCGATCGTCGCCGCCTATCCGGCGCATGAGCGCGAGGCGCGCGCCAGGGGCATTCCGGTGCTGGGCTCGGGCCGCATCTTTCCGATCGCCGAAGAGCTGATCTCTTGCGAGCCGTTCCGGCTGCCGCGCTACTGGCCGCGGCTCGGCGCGCTCGATTTCGGCTGGGACCATCCGTCCGCCGCCGTCGAGCTGGCCTGGGATACGGAGGCCGACGTCGTCTATGTCTCGAAAGCCTGCCGCGCTTCGCAGCAGACGCCGGCCATGCAGGCGCTGACCTTGAGACCATGGGGCGAGTGGCTGCCCTGGGCATGGCCGCGCGACGGCCGCCGCGAGACGCTGGAAGGCGCCGGCGTGGCACTCGCCAAACAATATGCCGCGCACGGGCTGAACATGCTGACCCGCCATGCGCAATTCCCGGACGGCTCGGTCTCGGTCGAGGCCGGGCTGATGGAGATGCTCGACCGCATGCAATCTGGCCGCTTCAAGGTGTTTTCGACGCTTCTCCCCTGGTTCGAGGAGTTCCGGCTCTACCACCGCAAGGACGGCCAGGTGGTGAAGCTGCGCGACGATCTGATGGCCGCGACCCGCTATGGCGTGATGATGCTGCGCGAGGCGGTGGTCGATCCGGCGGAGTTTCGGCCGGCGCGGCGGAAGGCGGGACAGAGCGATCCGCTGGGGGCTTTTCGGTGAGGAGGCGTGCATGCCGGCCTGAAGATCGAAGTCGATATAGCGATCGCGAAGCCGGGCCTAGCTGCGCTGCCCAACCGTCACCAGATACAAGTCCAAATCGAGGGATTTACGGGGGCCGAACTATCGTACGTGCTGAAACAGGGCGCTGTGAACGTTGTCGTTCCCATCATTCATAATGAAATAGCAGATGTTTTCTTCGTCTGGCGACGTGATAATGTGCCTGTTCAGCAAACCAACTATCTTATCTCGCCATCGTTTAATGCTGGGAAAGTCCAGAGGCCCATCGGATTTAAGTATATTTCTTGCAGACCCTCTGTGGAGTTTCGCACCGGCGTGCTTGTTGTAAAATTCTATTAATTCCCCTTTTCTCATAAATCCGTCGGTTTTATGAATCCAGGCTGGTGGCGATCCATCCGAATCTTTGGGCTCAAGGGGTGTGGGGAAGAACTTAGGGTGCATTTCGCTCAGAACCCTCAGTATCCAGTCTGCTTTGTATGACTTCAGGAGATCAGCTTTTTTCGCGGAGAGATTCCCGTGAATAATCAAGCATCCTATGGCGATCAGCTCACAGATCATTCTCAGCTGTAGATAGCAAAGCTCCTCAGCTATCCGCCCACGTAAGGGGAGTTGCCCCTCAAGAATAGCGTCAATGGCCTCTACTCGGTATTTGATTTCCACCAGGATGCCCCGATACGCAGTCATGGCCTTATCGTTCATGTGAACTCCTTGCCTGAATTTTGATCGAAGCTATGAGTAAACCAATTTAAAGAGGTTGCAGCGGGATGCTTCAGACTTCGCCGAGCCACACGATAGCGAGAGTGAAGGGACGAGTCGTCGGAAAGAGAAAGGTGAAGCCCGCTAAGGTTTCATTTTTCTCTTCCTCAAGTGACAAGCGTCGCGCCTCCAACCTAGGCGAGACCGGGCTTTGCTCATCCGTCGATACGTAGGTGCTTGTCCGCGCGCGATACGAAGCGAATCTAATCACTCTCTGCTCTGCGCCAGACGGCAAAGCCATGGCCACCTCATGACCCCCCGCATCATCCCCGCCACGCTGCGTGATCTCTCCTACATCGCCGCCAATCTGCGTCCCGAGGATCAGGCCGAGATCGACTGCCAGCTCGACCAGTGGTCTCCGGCGCTGCTGGCGCTGACGGCGCTGCAGGGGTTTGCCTATGTCGCCGAGCTCGACGGCAATCCGGAGGCCGGGTTTGGCGCCGCCGAACAGCGCGGCGGGTTGTGGATCGCCTGGAGCTGGGGCACGCGCCGCATGCGGCGCTGCGTGCCCGAGATTACGCGGTTCTTCCATGAAGTGCTCGGGCCGCAAGTTGCGGCGCGCGGCGCGTGGCGGGTCGAGGCGCGGGCGCTGGCGGCCAATGAATTGGCGCTGCGCTGGCTTGGCCGGCTCGGCGCCACTGAACGCTGCCGTCTGCCTGGCTATGGCAGGAACGGCGAAACCTTCATCCTCTTCGACTGGACAAGAGAAAGCTGGAACCATGTGCCTGTTTCAAAAACCACCCGCCCTGAAGCCACTGCCACCGACACCGACCGCCGAGGACAAGGACGTGCAGGCGCGCGAGGCGGCACTTCGGGCTGAGCTCGAGCAGCGCCAGGGCACCGCCGGCACGGTGAAGACCGATCTCGCGCCCGGCGATTTGACCGGCAAGCGCCGCGTGCTGCTGGGAGTGTGAGATGGGCGCGATGAAACGGGTGTTCAGGAACCGGGGCGGCTGGCCTTGGTGGTATTGGCGGCGGCTGGCAAGGTTGGTGAAGCGGCGGGGATGATCTCCCCCCTTGAGGGGGAGATGTCGCCAAAGGCGACAGAGGGGGTCGCCGCGCGTAGAGCGCCAACCTTCATCTGTCGCAGGAGGCGAGCCCAGTCGGATCGACCCCCTCTGGCCGCTTCGCGGCCATCTCCCCCTCGAGGGGGGAGATTACGCTCTCCGCGCGAACGCCCAGACCATAAGCGGATATTCCTCGTCATTGCTCAAATCGCGCCACAGGCCGTAGGCGCGCACCGGGCCGCCGATATGGGCTTTGGCGCAGGCTTTGTTGCCCCAGCCGAACACTTCTATGTCGGCCTCAGCGAAACCGCCTTCGACCAGCACCTGCTTCAGGCCGGCTGGCGTCCAGCGGTTGTAGTCGTGCGGCCTGGCGTGGACGCGAAACAGGAATGGCGTAGCCACCATCGCCCAGCCGCCGGGCTGGGTCATGGCGTGGATATTCCGCGCCGCCGCCAGCGGCCGCTGGACGTGCTCCAGCACCTGGTCGGCGATGACGATTTGATATTGCCGCTCGGTGCGATCCTTGCAGATGTCGAAGTCGGGGAAGTCGACCGAGGTGTAGTTGCTGCACATCGTCTTCCAGTACCGGTTCCAGCCGGGCGAGACCTCGATCACCGGGGAAGATTTCCGGTTGTCCGCTTCGAGAAACGCGGTGAACGCCTCGATCTGCCTGATGCGCAACCAGTTGCGGGAATCATAGCCGATAAGCTGCTTCGCAACCTGTTTGCTACGCCGCTTGAGGGCGCCTTGTAGGCTTTCCGTCATTGCCACATTGGCCTCCTGCAAAAGGCCCGCCACGATGGACTTCGTAGCCCAAGGAAGTGGGCAAAAGATGACAATTGGTAATCTCCCCACTTGAGGGGGAGATGTCGCCGAAGGCGACAGAGGGGGTCGCCGCGCGTAGGGCGCCAACCTCGATCTGCCGCAGTGGGCCGAGCCCAGTCGGACCGACCCCCTCTGGCCGCTTCGCGGCCATCTCCCCCTCAAGGGGGGAGATTCTCAGTTTCAACGAGGCAAACCATGAGCGATTCCCGTGCCCGCGATATCCTGTCGCGACAGGCCGAACTCGAGAGCGAACGCAGCCAGTACGAGCATGTCTGGGAGGCCGTGTCCGAGTTCTGCGACCCCGACGCGCCCGATGTCTGGAACGGGCGCAGGGCCGGCGGGCCGGATTCGCAGGCCGAGCGGCAGGAGCGGCGCGGCGCCCGGGTCTACGCCAACACCATCAACTCGGCCGCCAACCGGCTGGCGGCGGGGCTGGAAAGCCTGATCATACCGCAATCGGAAAAGTGGCACGGGCTGACCACCGCCGAGATGAACGACGAGGAGAGCGACGAGGAAAAGGAATGGGCCGAAAGCCTGCGCGACTTCCTGTTCGCGCTGCGCTACTCCGCCAATTCCAACTTCGTGCCGGCAACGCAGGCGTGTCTGCGCAATGTCGTCCGCTACGGGCCGGCCTATCTCTATGCCGAGGAAGGGTTCGCGCCCCACACGCTGATCCGCTATGCCTCGATCCCTGTGGTCGAGGGTTATCTGTCGCGCAACCGCTGGGGCCAGGTCGATATTTTCCACCGCCGCTATGAGCGCACCGCGCGGCAGGCGGCGCAGCTGCTCGGCTATGAGAAGCTGCCGGCGCGCATCAGGATGCTGGTCGACGATCCGGCCAAATGCGAAACGAAAATCTCGCTGATCCAGTGCATCCAGCCGCGCGACGAGCGCAGGATGTATCGGCTGGGCGGCTCCCACCAATATCTCGATACGGCGTTTGCTTCCTATCACGTCATCGAGGACGAGGAGGTCATTGTCAGGGAAAGCGGTTTCCGCTCCTTCCCGGTGTCGACCTTCAACTGGCGTCGCTATGAAGGCGATCCCTATGGCATCTCGCCGACCATCGAGGCGCTGACCACGGTGCGCGAGGAGAACGCCGTGCGTCGCTCCGGCTTGCGCGCCCTGCAGCAGGTCACCGATCCGGCGACGGCGTCGAAGGCCAGGCTCGACTATGTGCCGGTGCTCAATCCCGGCGAGAACTATCCCGGCCTGATCGACGACAATGGCCGGCCGCTGATCGCGCCGATCGCCACCGGGCAGAACCCGACCTATGCGTTCAACTACGCCGAGAGCCGGGCGGAAGAAATCCGCGACATGATGTTCGTCAACCTGTTCCAGACGCTGGTGCAGAACCCGCAGATGACGGCGACCGAAGCGCTGATAAGGCAAGAGGAAAAGGGCGCGCTGCTGGGACCGTCGGGCTCCATCATCCAGGCTGGATTTGCCAGCAATCTCGACCGCGAGCTCGGCATTCTCGAGGACAAGGGGCTTTACGACGAGGACAGCCGTTTCCTGCCGCCGGCGAGCCTGGCCGGCAAGGCGGTGCGGCCGACCTTCACCGGCCCGCTCGACGTGCTGCGCCGCTCGGCCGAAGCCCGCGACACCATCCAGGTGGTGACCACGGCCATGCAGATGGCGCAGTTCGATCCCGGCATCATGGACAATATCGACGGCGACGAGGCGATCAAGATCGTGCAGAGCGCCGGCCGCAGCCCGCAGCGCATCTTTCGCCGCAAGGAGGAGGTGGACGGTCTGCGTGACGCCCGCGCCAAGGCAAGCCAGGCGCAGGCCGGCATGGCGGCGATCGCCACCGCAGGGAAGGCGGCCAAGGACGCGGTGCCGGCGGCGGTTCAGGCGCGCGACAGCGGCTTGCTCGATGGCCTGCAAGGCATGCTGCAGGGTGTGCAGGCCGGGCCTGATGTGCCGGGCGCACCGGCTGCGCCGGGTGCCGGCGCATGAGCCGGAAACGCTTCGCCCGTTCCGGGCAGGCCGGCGGCCCGGCCAAGGCGCGGGAGGCGCTGACCAGGGCGTATCTCAGGGTGTTTTCCGGAGAAGATGGCGAGATGGTGCTGGCCGACCTCGCGGCGACGACCGGCTATTACCGCCGCCCGTCCTATGGCGAGTGGATGGCCAGGACCAGGACACCGAACGGGTTCGAATTGCACAGCGCCTTGAGCAATGCGCGCGCCGAAGTGGTGCAGCACATAATGGGGTTTTTGACGCTGGACGAGGCGCAGCTCGTGGCACTGGAGAAGGCGGCGCGGGCGGAGTCCTAGGCGCCCCTTCTCCCCTTGTGGGAGAAGGTGGATCGGCGCTTTAGCGCCGAGACGGATGAGGGGTGCTGGAAGACATGAGGCGTTGGTGTTCCCTGGAACACCCCTCATCCGACCGAGCTTCGCTCGGCCATCTTCTCCCACAAGGGGAGAAGGGAAGATGAGCGCCGCGCTATCGCTCAAAAACCGCCGCGGTAGTAACCGTCGCAAGGTGCGGTGTAGTAATGGCCGGAGCGATCCTGATAGCGGCAAAGTCTCTGTTGGCCTTCGGTCTTTGCGCATCCCGCCAGCGCGGCAGTCACGAGCATGGCGGCAATGGCTTTGCACATGGTCATTGTCTGCTACTCCTTTGAAGCCTATGAACTATACACTGGCTGATTTCGCCAAATCACGACGCTGCTAAGAAGAAGCGGTGTCGGCGAAGCTGCCAATTTCCCCTCAGGCAGCTTCTCAATTTCAGGTTGGACAGGCTATCCAGCGGTAGTTCCGAAGCCGGAAGGTCCATTCAGATTTTTGGAGAGTATAGAGTATAATGCGGCTAGAAACGCTGCCAACAAAGTTAACTGCATTATCCACCGAAAGCAAGGGCTTGTTGGTCAGTCCGTGGATGTGCATGAAATCAATCCAGTGAAGTCTGGCGGTAGTCCGACTGACCCAGCCAACAAGATCGTCCTGCCTCGCGGTATCCATCGGCAACAAGTTACACCATGGTGGAATCAGTTGCTTAAGACCTGGGAGGATAGCAGTGAGATATATCTTAACCGAGGGGCAGTTTGACGCGCCGGCCGAATCGGCGGTTGTAGATGGACTGTCTGCACGCTTGCGAGTCGAGTTGCCCAAGGATTATGCCGACTTTCTCAAAGAGCATAATGGGGGCGAAGGTTTTGTCAAAGATAACTACGCTATCTTCTTTAAAGCTGAAGAATTGGCTGACTTCAATCGAGAATATTAAGTCGAAAAATATGCACCAGGCATTCTCTTGTTGGCCTCGAGCGGAGGAGGTGAAGGCTATGGCTTTGACACTGAAGATCCAGCCATGCCAATCGTACGCGTCCCATTTATAGGTATGAATCGGCAATCCGCTGAGACAATAGCGCGTGACCTCGCCGATCTATTTTCTTGGTTGTCGGAATGAATATGAGCGATCAAAACGGATACTCGCGTCGCAAGGACATGGAACTGTTTGAGATTACATCCGTCATCGTGGGCGGCGATCCAGTCAGTCTGGAGAATAAGATCTGGGTGACCAGGCAACGGCATTTTGAATTGATGCGCTTCTGGAATAGAACTATTGATGTTCTGCGCGAGGAACAGCGTTAGGCTCATGAGCTCTTGGCAATTGCGAACTGAACCGCACCCTAGGTGTCAGGCATTGGTGACAAAGGCGGTGCGTGGGGGTCTTGAGTTATGTCGCCGAGAAAGGAATACCGCGAGCAATAGGGTCGGTCGGCTCTGGAGCCGCGAAGCGCGCCGAAGGCCCGATCGCCACCAAATCCTTTGCGAGTTCGGACGCGGCAACTACCCCAATTCCAGAAGTTGCTCCCGGTCAGGAAGCTGTAACCCAGACAGGTACAGGGAAGGCAGTCCAGGCGGGCGAGCACGCAACGCATACACCCGGCTTGGCAAACAGGCCGCCGCTCAAGATCCAACGCCCTGAAGGCTTTAAGTTAGATATTTGGACGGCGCCGATGTTGGATGCAGCTCATGCCGTACTTCAGTACGCCCGCAGTAAATTCGCTGGCAAGATCGTGGTGAACGCTGAAGATGGCTCAAGGATTATTATTAGAGCGAAGAGTCTTAAGCATTCGCTTTCTTCCGGTGCGGGACAAATATCACGGAGTGCGTTGGCGGCTGCTCTCAGGCTCGATGATCTAATAGCCTCGGCGCATTTTGTCGAAACCGTCCCAGACCGGTTGGGTCGAGCTGAAATTCTAAATGTGCATCACTACGAACGTGCAATTACAATGGATGGCCATGATGCGTTCATTCATATTGTGGTGCGCGAAAACAGAGATGGACGGCGCTACTACGATCATTATGAAATTCGGAGAATATCGCCTGCGAATTCGAACTCAATTTCTAGCGCTGATGATCCATCAGGCACGGGACAGCGCAGGTAAGTGCTGGATTTAGGAAGCGGCAGTGGCTCCCGACCCGCAGCCGGATTTTTAGTCCAACAAATCGGGTAAGTTGGGGAGCCACTGCCTAGCCAAATATATCCCAAAAGGAGCTGACAGTCTATTGCGCCCACAAGCATAAGTGACAATATTCCCATTTGGAAGCCTTAGGTTGTAGGCTGACAAGGCGAATATTGGAGTGTCGAAGTCGGACTGCCGCGCGAGATGGGCGGCGTGCCTCAATCAAGGATTCGACTATGAGCACCACCAAGCCGGAAACGACGAGTTTCGATGATTGGGACCATCGCCCTGCAATTATTGGTGTGGGAGGCGCATATGCCATGCTTAAGCCCAACTCTCCCTGGGTCCGGGTTAGTTCAGCCGATGTAGCAAATTCCGCCAACGTGCTTCACGAACACGTATAGCGCAGTCAGTTCAAAGCGAAGTACGGTGAACTTGATCCGCCCCTGGAACTCGCCAACACACGGTTCAATGTTCCGTGGCACTGGGAAGACGGCATGAAATAAGGCCATTATCAGACAATCGACCACCAAATTTCGTCCATTGGGACGATCGCCCGGCCATTATCGGTGCTGGAGGCGCGCATGCCGTGCTTGAGCCTAACTCTCCCTGGGCCAGAGTTAATTCAGCAGATGTCCGAAACTCCGCCAACGTGCTTGACGAACACGAATGGCGAGACCAGTTCAAGGAGGAGTACGGCGAACTCAACCCGCCTCTGGAACCTGCCAACACGCGGCAACAAAATGTCTCGCCTCCGTAAGCAGGACCAATTCTTGAAGATTATTCGCAACTGGTGAAGGCCGATGTGGATTGAGCACCGTTCTCCAAGGCCGCGGGATAGCTAGATTTTGCTCAAATCCACAGTTATGCGCATCGGGCTGGTTTTGACGCCCGGCGGCCAACATCTCTCGACCGATTTTGAGAGTAGCAGGGCTGCTTTTGCTGCTGCCTCCGAATGCGGCTCGTAGGATGCGACGGTAATCAACTTGAGCTTGCCGGTCCTGTCCAGTGTCACTTCGAAAGTCGCTTTGAGGTGACAGCGGCAACCGGCAGGACCAGGCAACCGTCGATCTGGTCAAGGCTGGTAGCCTGTCTGGCATACGCGGAAACCGAACAGAGAACCAGCAGCGTGGTCATCAAAAAACGCATCGTCGCCCCCTCGTGAGTGCCAGACGATAGCGTCGAACTGCTCCGAGGGTAAGGGTCGTGCCAGCATTCCGAACGTTGCGCTGCCCGTCCTTCGGACCCCCCTGCCGGGACCTTCTCCCCGTAGAACGGGGAGAAGGGGCTAACACTCAATAATCGCCGTTGTAGTACCGGTCGTCGCAAGGGGCGGTGTAGATGCGGCCGTAGCGGTCCTGGTAGCGGCAGAGCTGTTCGCCGCGACGCTGGGGTGTGGTGGCCGAGCCAACGACCGCGCCCAGCAGGGCGCCGCTGGCAGCACCGATGACCGTGCTCTTGGTGTTGCCGCCGATGGCCTGGCCAACGAGGGCGCCGCCGGCGCCGCCGATCAGCGCGCCGGTTCCGGCCCGTTGCTGCCCCTCGGTCTGCGCGCACCCTGCCAGAGCGGCAGTCACAAGCACGGCGGCAATGGCTTTGTACATGGTCATTTGCGGTACTCCTTTGAAGTCAATGAACTAATACACTGGCTGATTTTGCCAAGTGCTGTCGCATTGCGGCGGAACGGCGGCACCGGGCCTCACGAAATGAGACATGGTTTCTCGTGCGTTGATGGGGTGGCGCGGCGAAAGATGTCTTTGAACAAAGCGATAGAGCAGCTTGCTGTCAAAAATGATTCAGCCTTGATGGCTCGACAAGCGGCCGCCGACGGCGGCTGACCGAGCCGATAGCAACGACAAATTCCCGCAAAAATGGAGAAATGCCATGACCCGAGGTCTTCCCCGGACGCTTAGCCGTGCCGCTGCCCGCGAGGCCGGCCTTGCCCCGCCCAGGCTCGGCCTGAAAGCCGTCACCACGGGGCAGGGCGGCGCCTTCCGCACCGTCTTTTCGTTCAATGCCATGCAGGTGCCGGTTGCCGATGCGCAGGCCTATGCCAGCCAGAAGCTCTTCGATTTCCTCGACGGCAAGGTGCGTATCAAGGGCGGCACCGCCAGATTGCAGTTCGCGGTGCTAACCGCCCGCGCCTCGACTATCAACGACAATGCGGCGCTGACCTGGTCGCTCGGCTCGGCGGCGGCGTCGAGTGCGACGCTGGCCTCCACCATGGTCAATGTGCTGCCCTCCACCGGCCGCACGCTGGACGGCGCGGGTACCGCGTTGTCGACTACCTCGACCGCCGATGTCGCCGCGGCACTGACGCTCGACGGCACGACGACGCCGGTCGATCTCTATCTCAACCTCGCCTTCGCCACCGGCACCGACATCGACGCCGACGGCACGATTGCCGTGACCGGCACGATCACGCTGCTGTGGGAGAACTGGGGCGATAGTGTCTAGACTCCCTCCAGATTTGGGTGATTGGCGAAAGCGGAGGTGACGGCCAATCTCCCCCCGTGTGGGGGAGATGCCCGGCAGGGCAGAGGGGGGCGCCGTAGAGTGCCGACCTCCTACTCCAATCGCGCCTGACATTTTGGAAGAACAAAGCCTGGGTCAAACAAGCGAACGCTCGCGTTCCTTCGCGCCCCCCTCTGTCCTGCCGGACATCTCCCCCACGAGGGGGGAGATTGGCAGCTTCGCCGCCGGCTCTCTCTAAACCTCAACAAAGGAACATCTCACATGACAGATCTGGCAGACGCCGGGTCCGTGGCGGCACACTTGCCGCCGGCGGGCAACCCAGTACGGCCACCGGCCAGCGAGGACAACGGGTCCGCCGCGTTGGCCGGCAAAAGTTGGTTTGACGGTCTTTCCGAAGGCAACCGCAAGCTTGCTGAAGCCAAGGGCTGGACCAAGCCGGAAAACCTCGATCGGGTTTTCACATCCTATGCCGAGCTGGAACGGCAGCAGGGCGAGAGCCTGCGCGTTCCGGCTGCGGACGCATCTCGGGAAGACTGGGACAGGTTCCATGCCCGGCTGCCCGAGGCGATGCGTCCGTTGACTTCGCCCGACAAGGTCGAGTACAGGCGCCCCGACGGGCTCCCTGAAAACTTCGCTTACTCGGACGAACTCGCCAATGCGTCCAAGGCCTGGGCGGTCGAGGCCGGCGCCACGCCGAAAGTGGCGCAGGCCTATCACGACCGTTTCGTCGGCTACATGGCCGAGCAGGCCGCGCGCCAGGAGATGGCGCTTGCCCGCTCGGTGGAAGCCACTCACGACGATCTCGTGCGGGACTGGGGACCGACCGACAGCGACGGCTTTCGCCAGAAGCTCGAAGTCGCCAACCGGGCGATGAAGAAGCTCGGCCTGGTCGATGCCTACAAGGCGAAGGGCATCCTTCTGCCTGACGGGGCCCTGACCGATCCGCAGATCGCCAAGGCATTCCAGGCCATTGGCGAGGCGATGTTCCGGGAAGACACGATCGACGCCGACGGCGTGCCAAGGGGGCAAAACCCCTTCAAGCGCAACGCCGCCGGCGAACGCAACATTTCGGCGATTTCAGCCCTCGTCAAAAGCGACCCCGCCCGCGCCCGGCGGCTGGCACGCGAGGCCGGTGAGAACCCGGATCTGTGGATGCCCAATAACCCCCTCTAAAGCTGTGTCGATATTCAGGTGATGCCGGCCTGCAAACGACGGCTTTCTGCGCTTCCGGTGCTCACGGACCCAAATGTCCGCTCCGCTCCGGTTCTCGAAAGCCATCGTTTTCGGCTCGGCCTGACCTGAATCTCAACACACCTTCTCCGCCCATCAACCCTGAAGGAAAGACAAAATGGCAGACGCTTATACCCGTATCGCGGACGCGATCGTTCCATCCGTTTATGCACAATACTCGTTCGAGGAGCATGTCCAGTCGCTCGAAATCTATCAGGCCGGGATCCTGTTTTCGGACCCGTCCATCGCCTCGAAACTCTCGATGGGCGGCCGCTCCGTCGACATGCCCGGCTGGAAGGATCTCGGCAACGACCCGTCCGAACCGGTCAATGACGACCCGGCCGATTCCATCGAGATGAAGAAGATCGGTTCGCGCCGCGAGGTCGCCGCCCGCAATGTCCGCGCCCAGGCCTGGGGCGTTCCGGACCTGACCTCGATCCTGGCCGGCGACGACCCGCAGAAGCTGATCGTGCGGCGCCAGACCGAATATTGGCAGCGTGCCAACAAGCTGACGCTGCTCGGCATCCTGAAAGGCGTCGTCGCCGACAACATCGCCAATGATGGCGGCGATCTGGTGCGCACCACCGGCGCCTCCATCGTCGACACCGACATCATCGAGGCTGCCTACCTCATGGGCGACCGCGCCGACAAGTTCAAGACGATCTGGATGCACTCCAAGCAGATGAAGGCGCTGAAGCTCGCCGACCTCATCGACTATGTGCCGTCGTCGGAGCAGGGCGGGCCGCTGATCCCCTACTACATGGGGCTCAGGGCCGTCGTCGATGACGACATTCCGGTGGCGGCGGGCGTCTATACAGCCTTCATGTTCAAGGACAAGGCGATCCTGTGGAACGAGCTTCCGGTGAATACGGAAGGCGGGCCGCTGGAGTTCGACCGCAAGCCGCGGCAGGGCCATGGCGGCGGCGTCACCGAAATGGTCGGCCGCCGGCACTTCGTGCCGCATGTGCCGGGCACCCGCTTCCTCGACGCCTCCTCGGCCGGCGAATTCGCCACCGATGCGGAACTGGCGTTGGCGGCGAACTGGGACCGCACGGCCTCCAGCGTCAAGAACATGACGTTCATCGCGCTGAGGACGACCGAGGTTTGATCGATTGAGTATAGGAAGGTGGGGGGACGACTCCCGCCCTGTACGGCCGGCCGGCGATGCCCTTCTTTGCAGGGGCATCGTCGTCCGCAAGAATTGGAGGAAGGTCTGCCTGGATAGAGGCAGCCAAAGATCAATTATATGCGTCATTACTAAATTGACCGAAGCAAAATAGTCCCAGGCTGTGTGATCTTTTTACTACAGACAATGCAATCCAGTCGCGGATAAATGCAACTTGGCAAATTCTTTGGGAACTTGGGGAATCCGATGAAATCTGTATTGCTCGCTTGCGTATTCGGGCTCGCGCTATGCGCGCCGGCGATGGCCGCCGATATGACAGCGCCGGTCGAGACGCCGGAATGGACCTGGCAGGGTCCCTATGCCGGCGTCTTCGGCGCCGGAACGCTCGAACACTACAAGATCCACGAGCCGAATATCGGCGACAGCGTCACCCACAATGTCGGCTCCGCGGCCGTTGGCGGTTTTGCCGGCTACAATTTCCAGTCCGGCCAGATCGTCTATGGCGTAGAAGGCGAACTCGGCTATCGATTCAAGAAATCGACCTTCGACGATATTCCCGGTCCTGGCACGCTGGATGTCTCGACCGGCCTTTTCGGGTCGTTGAAGGGGCGGGTCGGCATGGACATGGGGCGTTATTTGCCCTTCGTGACCGCAGGCGTCACGGCGGCGAAGTTGAAGACATTCTATCCGGGCGGTCCGGCAGAGCGCGACGCGACCGTTGTCGGCGGCATCGTCGGCGCCGGCGTCGATGTGGCGCTGACCCACAATGTCTTCCTGCGCGGCGAGTACGACTTCTCGTTCTTCGGCAAGAAATCACTGGAATATTGCGGCGGTGGCTGTGTCCTCGAACATACGCTTCAGACGCATGATTTCCGCGTCGGCATCGCCATGAAATTCTAGGCTGCTGCCAGAGCTCCGCAGCTGGCGCGCCGGGACATCCCCGGCGCGTTTTTATTTCGGCATTCCGCCAATCACCAGATTTTCAGGCTGACGCCGCTGGCGAACTGGGATCGCACGGCCTCCAGCGTCAAGAACATGACGTTCATCGCGCTGAAGACGACCGAGGCCTGAGCATGCGGGCGGAGAGCTGTCGGCGATCCGCCCTGCGCATGAGGCAGTTGCAATGCCTTTCAAAAGAAAAAAGGCGGACCCGAGGGACAGTGGGTCCGCCTTTGTTTACCGACTGGCGTCGGGGTTTGGACAAATGCCGGCAAACAAGTCGAAGCAAGATCAGCAGGCGTTCGCTGGGCTTCGGTAAGGTGCAATTGTGGACAAGTTTGGCCCCCCATTCAATTAGCTCGATGGGCCTAGGCCGTCGATGTGGCGAATCGAAAACCCGCTCGTCGGGCTGCGTGGGACGAACTTTGAGGTTTGCCACCTTATTCCTGTTGCACATTGATCATTTGCCGGCACCGGCCAGTTACAAAGAACGGCGATGTTGCCTTGTCTCGGCAGGGGTTAACCATGAATTTGACGTACAAGACCGTTCAGGCAAGGCTACGAAAGGCGGGCATTTCCATACGCAAAAAGGGGGAAATCCACCGCATAAACCTTGTCGGCGGTCAGGAAAACACCGCCTATTACACGACAAGCCTGCAGGAGGCGTTGGACAGGGGGTTGGCGATGGCGAAACGCGCCGAAGAACCGCAATCAGGCCCCCCTGCGAAACCCAGGGAAAAGCGGCGGACCTCGACTGACCCACGCATCGGCTGATGCCGCGGGGTTCAGTCCGCAAGCCATCGCAGCGTCGCGCGGCGATGTCGTGAAACTGCAATAATCAGAGCGTTAGCGTCTTCCCTTCTCGGCGCCTCGATGGGTTCGGCGCGCGAGAACTCTTCCGCCAAACACAAATCCCCAGATTTCCAGCCGCTTCGAAGCGGCTTTTTGCCGTGGAGGCCACCATGCCCTGCTTTGCCCGATCAACCATGTTGACGGAGGCCTGACGCCATGGCCATCACCCCGCTCGATATCGCCAACATGGCGCTCGCCGTGCTCGACGAGGCGCCGATCGACTCGCTCGACCAGGACGTCAAGGCAGCACGCCTGCTCAATCTGCATTTCGAGCTGACGCGCGAAGCGGAATTGACCAAGCACGCCTGGGTGTTCGCCATCCTGTCGGCTTCCGTCGCCGGCGCCGACACCGGCAGTGGCACCTTGAATTTTGCCTATGAACTGCCCGTGGACTGCCTGCGGCCGCTGCCGTTGACCTTGAATGGCGAACCGGACGGCGTGCCGATCTCCTGGCGGCAGGAGGCCGGGCTGATCTACTGCGACCAGCCAGGTCCGCGCCTTATCCGCTACGTCGCCAACCTCACCGATCCCAACGACTGGGATGCGCTGTTCAGCGAGGTGCTGGTCGCGGCACTCGCCATCAAGATCGCGCATCCGCTGACCCACAAGTCCGGCATGATCGATATCGCGCGCTCAGCCTATGACCGGGCGCTCGATGCCGCCTTCACCGCCAACGCCATCCAGCGCGGCGGCCGGTTCTACACCGCCTCCTGGTCGCAGCAGCGCGGCGACTTTCGTTTTTGATTTCGCATGTTTTTGCCCATGCTTTGAGGGTCTTTCGCTGATGACGACGCTCTATCCGGTCCAGGATGTCTTCACCCGCGGCGAGATCTCGCCGCGCCTGCATGCGCGCGCCTCGCTCGACCTCTACCGGGCGGCGCTCGCCAGATGCGAGAATTTCCTCACGCTGCCGCATGGCGGCATCAGGAAGCGCGGCGGCACCGTCTTCGTCGGCGAAGTGAAGAACGCAGCCGGAAAGACGCGCGGCATCCCGTTCATCTTCTCCTCCGAGCAGGCCTACTGCCTGGAGTTCGGCGACCTCTATATCCGCGTCTATGCCTATGGCGCCCGGGTCGGCACGGTGGAGGTGGCATCACCCTATCTGGAGGCGGACCTGTTCGACCTCGCCTATGTGCAGTCGGCCGACCAGATGTGGATCACCCACAGGAACTACCCGCCAAAGGTGCTGACGCGCACGGCGCACACGACATGGACGCTGGACGACTATCCCTTTGAGGATGGCCCCTATGACGACATCAACGATACCTCGACGACGCTAACGCCAGCCGACTACGGTTCGCTGACACCGGACATGGCCGGGCTGACCTCGCCATCCGGCACTGTTACGTCGACCGGCGGGTCGTCCAGCGCATGGCAGGCATTCGACAAGAATAGCGGCACCGACGTCTTCTTCGATAACATCACGGCTGGCTTTATCGGATATCAACTGCCTGGCGGCGCCCAGGCCATCGTGGATCGCTATACCGTCACCACGACCGATGGCACGCGCGTGGACCGCCAGCCCGTCGCATGGAAGATTGAAGGCTCGAACGATGGTTCGACATGGACGACCATCGACAGCCGTCAGGGGGAAAGCGGTTGGACCGGTGGCGAAGCGCGGTTCTATGAGTTCTTCAACAAGACGCCCTACGAATACCATCGCTTTCGCTGGCTTAGCGTCAATGGAAATACTTCGTCCCAATTCGCCGAAGTGACGATGAACAAGGCGGCGGCCAGTCAGACGCCGTTCGCTCTCACGGCGTCTTCGATCGTCGGCATCAACGACGATACCGGCTTCCAAACCAGCGATGTCGGCCGGGCGGTGCGCATTCTAGGTTCGGACGGCCGTTGGCGCTGGGCAAAGATCATCTCCCGTGTCAGCACGACGGTCGTGACAATCCAGCTCTATGGTTTTGCGCTGCCCGATCTGAGCCCGATCACGCGTTGGCGGCTCGGCACCTTCGTGCCCGGCAAATATGTCGAGACCGGCTCGCTCTACGAGGAACGGCTGGCCTTCAGCCGCAAATTCTCGGTCTATGCCTCGGCGACCGGTGACTTCGACAATTTCGCGCTGGGCGAGAAGGACGACGACGCGCTGGAGTTCGTCCAGGCCGGCGGCGGCCAGGCCAACGACATCGTCTGGATCGCCGATTCCGACGGCGCGCTTTTGATCGGCACCTCGGGCGGCATCAGGGCGCTGTCCGGTTCGGGCATCGATGAGGCGCTGACGCCATCCTCGTTCAAGAACCGGCGTTCGCGCACCTTTGGCTGCGCCCGCATCCGCCCCGTCGATGCAGGGCAGTCGTTCCTCTATGTGACGCGTTCGCGCCGATCGATCGCGGAACTGACGCAAGCGTCAACGGGCCGCTTCACATCAGACGATGTAGGACAGATTTCCGAGCACATCCCGAAAAAGGGAGTCGTGGAACTGGCCTTCCAGACCGATCCCGATCCGGTGCTGTGGTTCCCGCTCGAGAATGGCGAGCTCGGCGGCTACACGCATCAGCCAAGCCAGGAGGTGCGCGGCATGCATCGGCATCGCCTCGGCGGCTCCGCCGGTTCGCGGTGGGCGTTCGTTGAAAGCATCGCCGTCACGCCAGGCCAGAGCGGTGTCGACGACGTCTGGCTGTTCGTCAAACGCACCATCGCCGGCGTGACGAAACGCACGATCGAAATCATGACGCCGCCCTTCGAATATGGCGGCCTCGACGATGCCTTTCAGGTCGATTGCGGGCTCTCCTATTCGGGCGCCGCCGTCAACGCCGTCTCCGGGCTCGATCATCTCGATGGCGAGAGCGTCGACGTGCTGGCCGGCGGCAAGGTCTACAAGGGCCTCGTCGTGACCGCCGGCCAGGTGACGCTGCCCGGCAGCGCCACCGCAACGACGTGGCAGGTCGGGCTTCCCTATCAGGCGCAAGCAGAGACGCTGGAGCTCGATGTCGGCGGCCGCGACGGCTCCATCATCGGCCGCCGCAAGAAGGTGGCCAAGGTGATGATGTCGTTACTGGAAACCGACACCACCGGGCTCGAAGTGCAGTCCCTGCTGCGGGGGCGCTGGGAGACGGTGCGGATGCCCAGCATCGTCGCGCCCGACGGCAAGGCCGATCTCTTCACCGGCAACGTCGAGGTGCCGATCGACGACAGTTGGGAAGGGCAGGGCAGGGTGCGCATCCGGCATGTGAACCCGACGCCTTGCACGATCCGCGCGTTCACGCCGGTGTTCGACGCCGAACCTTAGGGCGAGGCGCTGCTAATCTCCCCCCCTCGAGGGGGGAGATTAGCAG
>NZ_NWQG01000188.1:0-19944 GCF_002529485.1 Mesorhizobium sanjuanii | reverse complement strand
GCTCAGGCCTTGCCAACACCATTCGGATATGGCGAACAATTGACATGGACAGTCTCGACCGGATGCGCCTTCTTGCCCGCGTGATCGAGCGCGGCAGCTTCACCGCGGCTGCCGCCGACCTCGGCCTGTCGCGATCGACCGCCACCGAGGCGATCAAGGGGCTGGAGGCGCGGCTGGGGGTGAGGTTGCTCGAACGCACGACGCGCCATGTCACCCCGACGCTGGACGGCCAGGCCTACTACCAGCGCTGCCTCGCCATCCTCGCCGATATCGAGGATGCCGAGGCCGGCTTCCAGGCGGCGCAGCCGCAGGGCCTTCTGAGGATCGACGTGCACGGTTTCATGGCCCGCCATTTCATCCTGCCGCGGCTCTCCGAATTCCTCGACCGCTACCCCAGGATCGACCTGCATATCGGCGATGGCGACCGGCTGGTCGACCTCGTGCGCGAAGGCGTCGACTGCGTGCTGCGTTCCGGCGAACAGGCCGACAGCGGCATGATCGCGCGGAAGGTGGCGACATTGCGCGAAGTCACCTGCGCCAGCCCGGCCTATCTCGAAAAGCACGGCATGCCGACAACTCCCGACGATCTCGACGGCCATCTGATGGTCGGCTTCCGCTCGTCGCGGACCGGCGAGGTCATGCCGCTCGAATTCACCATTGGTGGCGCGTTGCGCTATGTCACCCTGCCCAGCCGGGTGACGGTCAATGGCTCCGACACGATGGCGGAACTGGCGCGCCTCGGCTTCGGCCTGGTGCAAGCGCCGCACTACCGCTTCGCCGCGGATCTCGCCAAGGGCATTCTTGTCGAAGTACTGCCGGACTTTCCGCCGGCGCCGACGCCGGTATCCGCGCTCTACCCGCAGAACCGCCAGCTAGCGCCGCGCGTACGCGTATTCATCGACTGGCTGATCGGGATTTTTGGCGAGGACAAGACATCAGGCCGAGCATAGTCAAACGCCTGGGACGCTGTTCCTCGACGCCCATGGCGGATCTCCGCGCAGTGATGTAGCTTCCGCAAAATCTTCTATCGTCCTGTTTTCATTCCAGACATTTCACCCCCACCTCGGGATATGCCATGCGATCGATGCTTGTCGGCCTTGCCTTGCTGCTGGCAAGTTCTCCACTCTGCGGCGCGGCCATGGCCGAACCGATCGAAAGCCAGAAGATCATCACCGCGCTCACCGGCGACTTCAACGGCGACGGCGCCACCGACCTGGCGATGATCGTCGAGACCGAGCCCACCGACCCGATGGACATGTATTTCTTCCTTGGGGATAAGGAGCACAATTTTCTCAAGCCGGCCGGCATCGTGCGTGAGCAGATCTACGGGGAATGGAACGGCTACGACCGGCCGGGCTACGAGGCCTCCGACACCGAGCCGGAGCTGACCGCGCTGCCCAACGGCTCGATCAGGCTCTATCTGCCGGCCATGCCAACGGGAAGCGAGCGCACCAATGAGACGCTGACCATCGCCTGGCGCAACGGCGCCTTCATCGTCGCCGGCTATGCCTACGACCATCGCGACTATCTGAAGGACAATGTCGAAAGCGCCTGCGACTACAACGTTCTGACCGGCAAGGGCAAAAGCAGCAAGAAACAGCCCGATGGCGCGACGGTGGACAAGACCGTGTCGGTCGAGGGCAAGGTCATTCCCTTCGCGGAATGGAATAAAGGCACGGGCTTTGCCGCCTGCGGTGAGTGATCGTCGGAAGGCGAAGGCCGGGCAGTTCCTACGCCTCGCTACTGCAAATGCGGCTTCTTCAGAAAACTGTTGCGGTCGGCCGATTTCACGCGCAGCCAGGTTTCGCGGCCGTCGCGCACCACCCGTAGCGGGATTTCGGCGCCGGCCGGGTTCCGCCACAGCTTGCGATAGAAATCGGCCAGACCGTCGACCTCGCCGTCGCGCACGTCGGAGATGATGTCGCCTTGGCGCAGGCCGGCCCGCGCCGCCGGGCCGCCTTCGGCGACGCTCATCACCACGACCTCGCCATTGCTCTCAGCCGAGAAGGCGCCGAGCCATGGGCGCGGCGGCCGGGCCGCCTGGCCGCGCGTCAGGAGGTCGTCGAGAATGGGCGGCAGAAGATTGATCGGCACGACCATGTTGATATCGGCGATCTCGCCATTGCGGCTCATCTGCAGGAGCAGCGAGCCGATGCCGAGCAGGCTGCCGTCCTGTCCGATGAGGGCGGCGCCACCCCAGGACGGATGCGCCGGCGCGATGAAGATCGCCTCGTCCAGCAGATATTCCCAATAGCCGGCGAATTCCTGCTTGGTGACGATGTGCGCCCTGACAGAGCGGCCGACGCCGTCGGCGAGCACGACCGGATCGCCGATGCCGGCCTTGGCCGCGTCGCCGAGAGCCACCGCGGGCAACCCGAGGGGGGCCAGCGCCTGTACCAGGCCGAAGCCGGTTTCCTGGTCGTAGGCGAGCGCGTGCGCCGGCACCACGCGACCGTCATGGCTGGTCAGCCAGACCTCCTCCGCCTCGGTGATGAGATAGCCGATGGTGAGCACCAGCCCGTCGTCGCGGATGACGACGCCGCTGCCTTCCCGGTTCGTGCCCAGCGCATTGGCGGTGAAGGCATCGTCGGGGATTGAGGCGCGCACGGCCACGATGGACCGCAGGATAGTATCGATAGGCATGCTTTTGTCCCGGCAATGATCATGAGGGCCGGCTAGGCCCGGTATCCTCTATAGGTATGGCGCTCAGGGTCGCGCGCAAGGGCAGACTTCGCTTCTCTCCCCGAGGGGACCCTTGTCGGAGAAGGAGGAACCCGCGCCGGCTTCAACAATAGTTCAACGCAAGTTGAACTTTCCGCCATCCGCGCTATCTGTAGTTTGATGTAGACCGATCCTGACCGAACCGACCTCCCATCGCGCAAGCTGCCCTCCCAAGACTTCCCCCGCCAAAAACACAAGGCCTCTCCTGATGACCGAATACACACCGCCGAAAGTATGGACCTGGAACAAGGCGAATGGCGGCGCGTTCGCCAGCATCAACCGGCCGATCGCCGGCCCGACGCATGACAAGGAGCTGCCCGTCGGCAAGCATCCGCTGCAGCTCTACTCCCTGGCGACGCCCAACGGCGTCAAGGTGACGATCATGCTCGAAGAGCTTCTGGCGCTCGGCCACAGCGGCGCCGAATACGACGCCTGGCTGATCCGCATCAATGACGGCGACCAGTTCGGCAGCGGCTTCGTCGAGGTCAATCCCAACTCCAAGATCCCGGCGCTGATGGACCGCAGCGGCAAGAAGCCGATCCGCGTCTTCGAATCCGGCTCGATCCTGGTCCATCTGGCCGAAAAATTCGGCGAATTCCTGCCGACCGAGCAACCGGCGCGCGCGGAAACCTTGTCATGGCTGTTCTGGCAGATGGGCTCGGCGCCCTATCTCGGCGGCGGCTTCGGCCATTTCTATGCCTATGCCCCGGAAAAGATCGAATATGCCATCGACCGCTTCGCCATGGAGACCAAGCGCCAGCTTGATGTGCTCGACCGGCGGCTGGCCGAGACCGAATATCTGGCCGGCGCCGACTACACCATCGCCGACATGGCGGTGTGGCCTTGGTATGGCGGTCTGGCGCTCGGCCGCATGTACAATGATTCCGGCGAGTTCCTCTCGGTCCAGGAATACAAGAACGTCCAGCGCTGGGCCGCCGCCATCGACGCACGGCCGGCGGTGCAGCGCGGCCGCATGGTCAACCGCGCCTTCGGCGAACCCGCCATGCAGTTGCACGAGCGCCACGACGCCAGCGATTTCGAAACCAGGACGCAGGACAAGCTGGCGGCGGAGTAAGCTGAGCCCTCAAGCTGCCGGTCGGCCCCTTTCCACAGCCGACATCCACAGCCGGTCGATGTCGGCGAGATACGTCTCGTCGATCTCGTCGAGATGCGTCCAGTACATGCCGTCCTCGTAGAAATAGCCGAGATCCTGTTCGATCTCCTCCGCCCTGTCGGCCTTGTCGAGCTCGATGCCGGCAAGGATCTCCGCTTTCATTTCGGCAATCCTCGAATGGGAAAGGCCATTCAATTCATCGACTGTCAGCCTCGGAAAGATGAGCCGGCTGCGAGGCAGATTGGACAGGTTGACGCACAGGCAGTCCCGCCTGAGCGCCTGGACGAGCAGGCGCGCGGACTTCGCCTCGAGATTGCGCAGCGTCGGGTCGTCACGCAGCGGATCGGCGCGGCCGATGCCGTAGAAATGCGTGTTGCCGACCTGGTCGTAAATCATGTCGCAGCCAAGGAACGCCAGCACGTCGGGCTTCTGGCTGTGGATCGTCCAGTAGGCCGCCGTCATCGCCATGGTGCCGCCGGCATAGACAAAGCCGCCGAAGGCGTTCTGCGCCGGCACGTAATGCGCGGCGCTGAAGATCTCAGCCTGCCGCAGGACGTCGCCCCGCGGCAGCCGGTCCGCCGGAAAATCACCGGCATGGACGAGGAAATCCCAGTCGGGGCGCACGCGCCAGGCATTGTTGATGGCGACGATCCTGCTGAAGGCCTGCTTTGGCCAGGTCTCGCAGCGCACCACATCGGGCGCGCTGCCAAGCAAGAGGATCACGCGTGGCGGTCCGGAGGCGTCGAGAGCCATGGCATTCCTCATTCGACCGGCGCATCCGATAGTACCTTACCGACCTGTCGTCGGACGGCTTTTTACATCTCCAGGCCGCCATCGGCCAGTGCCCATCTGAACCGCCAGCCGGCGCGGCCGGGAGCGTCGGCATTCCACCCCGGACGAGGTCGGGCAAGCCTCGGGCAACGTTTTACATCGGCCCTCCCCTAGCCCATAAGTATCAGAGCGATATATATTGTTTGACTAAAGTAACGGAACGTCCAATGCACGTTCCCAGAACCTAACAAGTCCGCGCCCAACTGGTGGGATCAGGTCTAGACCATCTGGTCTATTGGTTAACGGGCCTGAAGACATTTTAACAATTCCAAATGATTCGTGGCACTCGCCGGTGGCGACGCTCCCTGGCGTCCGCTGGCTCACTCAAAAAGGCAGCCAAATCCGTTACGGGCAGAGATGATGGAAATTCGTTGCGCGCCGACGCGTCTGGGCGCACCATAATCGCCGTGGACTGATATAAAAGAGTATGAGTCCATCGCATCTGCCGTGAATTCAGAATCGATTTTCGGAAAAGGCACGATGCGGATTCGAGGGGCGGAGTGTCCTTTGCGCGTTCCAGGACGCGCGGCGCTCCGATCGGGGGATGGGGAATGACGCTCAAGCTCATCGGGGCCGGTTTCGGCCGCACCGGCACATGGTCGACCTTCGCCGCACTGAACCGGCTCGGCCTGCCCTGCTATCACATGCAGGAAGTGATCCTGAACAAGGCCAACAAGGGCCATCTCGACTTCTGGCGCATGGTGGCGAACAGCCCGCCGGGCAGCAAACATGACTGGAACCGGGTCTTTGCCAACTACACCGCGACGGTCGACAATCCAGGCTGCTGCGTGTGGAAGGAATTGCTGGCCGCAAATCCCGACGCCAAGGTGCTGCTGACGCTGCATCCGCGCGGCGCCGAAGCCTGGTACGACAGCACGATCGACACGATCTACTTCACCGAGAATGTCTGGCAGTTCAAGGTCCTGGAGTGGCTGACGCCGTTCGGCGCAAAATTCGGCGACATGTCGCGCAAGCTGATCTGGGGCCGCACGCTGGCCGGCGTGATGGGCGACCGCGACAGCGCCGTCGCGCGCTACAACGCCTACACCGAGGAGGTAAAGGCGGCCGTGCCGCCGGAGAAGCTGCTGGTGTTCAAGGTGACCGATGGCTGGGCGCCGCTGTGCCGGTTTCTCGGCGTGGCCGAGCCGGCCGAGCCGTTCCCCAACCTCAATGACCGCGAAAGCGTCAAGAAGATCATCCGCGACATCATCAAGGGCGCCTACATCATGCTGGGCCTGTCGGTGGCCGGTGTGATCGCGGTGCTTGGCCTGCTGTGGTGGTGGCTGGGGTAGCGGCGGCGGGGATGCCGGCATCGCCGCTCGCCCAGGATTAGACTCGCAAAGCGCCGCTCAGAGACCGTTTCGAAATTCGCTCTGGCGAGTCATATGATGGTGGTTTCGAGAACCGGCCTATGCCGGCCGTAGCCTTCATAGGACGGAGGCGCCTATGAGGGCTTCGGCCGGCGAAGGCCGGAGCGGAGCGTACTTGAGTACGTGAGCACCAGAAGCGCAGAAAACGCCATCAGATGGCCGCCAGAGTAGAATTTCCAAACGGTCTCAACCCGCCATCGCCAGCGGGGCGGCACTTTTGTTGGGGATCTGGATATCGATCTCCAGCGTCGACATCGTCTGGCCGCGATCCATCGAGACCTTGAGGTAATCCTGGTCGATCTGCACGTGCTTGGCGATGACCGCCATGATCTCCTCGCGCAGGATGGAAACCAGATCGGGCTGGCTGCGGTTGCGGCGCTCATAGGCGAGCAGCACCTGCAGCCGCTCGCGCGCCACCGGCGCGCTGCCGCGCCGCCTGAAGAGTTCGAGCAGGTTCATGCCGCCCTCCTTCCCAACAGCCGGTCGAGGAAGCCCTTGCGCTCGAACGGCACGACGACCGGCAAGTCCTCGCCCTCGAGCCTTTTGGCCGCGTCGATATAGGCGCGGGCGGCGGAATTCAGGGGTTCGCTCAGCGTTACCGGCGAACCGAGGTTGGAAGCCCTGAGCACATCTTGGCTCTCGGGGATGATGCCGAGCAGCGGCGTCGACAGGATTTCCAGCACATCGTCGATGTTGAGCATCTCGCCGCGCGCGGCGCGCCCCGCGTCGTAGCGCGTGACCAGCACGTGCTTGGCGATCTGCTCGCCCTGCTCGGCCTTCATGGTGCGGGCGTCGAGCAGGCCGATGATGCGGTCGGAATCGCGCACCGAGCTGACTTCCGGGTTGGTGACGATGACCGCCTCGTCGGCAAAGCGCATGGCCAGCTGCGCGCCGCGCTCGATGCCGGCCGGGCTGTCGCAGAAGACATAGTCGAACACCGAGCGCAGCCGCTCGATCACCTCGCCGACGCCCTCCTCGGTCAGCGCGTCCTTGTCGCGCGTCTGCGAGGCCGGCAGCAGGAACAGCGTCTCGACCCGCTTGTCGCGGATCAGCGCCTGCGAGAGTTTGGCAGAGCCCTGGATGACGTTGACCAGGTCGAACACCACGCGCCTTTCGGCGCCCATGATCAAATCGAGATTCCGCAAGCCGACGTCGAAGTCGACAAGGGCCACCTTCTTGCCGGTTTTGGCGACCGCGGCGCCCAGTGCCGCCGTCGAGGTCGTCTTGCCGACGCCCCCCTTGCCCGACGTGACCACCACTACCTTGCCCATGAAAAATGCCTCCTTTGTTGTTGTCTTGTCAGCCGAGCGCCGCGATGCGCAGCGTGTCATTGTCGAGAAACGCCTGGACGGCCTTGCCGCGCACGGACGCTTCCATCTCCTCGGCGGTGCAGTACCAGCCATCCACCGACAGCAATTCGGCTTCGTTCCTGCGGCAGAAGATGCGCGCCGCCGAATTGCCGAGCACGCCGGCCGAAGCCCGCCCACGCAGCGTGCCGTAGACGTGGATGGAACCCGAGGCCACGATCTCGGAGCCGGAGGCGACGGAACCCAGCACGATGACATCGCCATGCGCGTGGAACACCGACTGGCCCGAGCGGATCGGCGTCTTGACCATCAGCGTATCGCCGCCCAGCCGCGCCTGGCTGCCCTCGTCCGCCTTCGCCTCTTCCGGCTTGCCCGCGGCAGCCGCGGCCTTGGCGCCGGCCAGCAGTCCGTCCGACGTCGCCTCCTTGGCGCCGATCAGCGCCGGCGGCAGGTGGGCGCCAAGCGCCGCGCCGCCTTCGAGCTCAATGGCATAGATGCGGATGCCGCGATGGCCGAGCTCGACGACCAGCGTTTCGATCTGGCTCACCTCGGGCTTCAGCACATTGAGATCGAGCAGCACCGGGCGGCCGGTGAAATAGCCCGGCGAGTTGCCGATCCAGCGGTCGAGGCTCTCCAGCCACTCCGAAAGCGGCGCCTCCGGCGTCAGCGTGAAGGCGACGAAGGAGCGGGCGCGAAAGCGGATGGATTTGGCCTCGAGGGGGGCGGCAAAGGTCACTGGCGGCGAATCCTTACTGAGTGGTTAAACGCTAGGCCAGGCATGGTTAACGAAAGGTTAATGGGCGGTGTTTTGCGGCCTCGCGAAATAGCGCGTTGCGACAGGAGCAAGCCGGCGCTCGGCACAAGAAGCGGGTCGTCGCCGCGCAGGTAGTCTGGCGTCGCCTTTGGGGTGAGAGCGGACTGGCAGGTTCTGGTTCTAAATCTCGACAACCGGACGTTCGTGCCGCGGAAGCTACCCGTCTGACCGGAATCCGTCCGTGAAGTGAAGTTTCTCGCGCGCGTGCGGCGTGGTGTGGTGCCACCACGCCGTCGATTCGCTTAGCTGTCACACGGTCGGCTACCCAGCTATTGAGCAGAAAGCACGCCGAGGTCGATAGCTCCGGCCATGGCATTGTAGCCTGCCGGGTTGGGATGCAAGTGATCGCCCTTGTCGAATTCCGCCTTGATGTAGCCGGGCTTTGCCGGGTCGACCACCGCCTTGTCGAAGTCGATGACGGCGTCGAACGCTCCGGAACGGATGAAGTCGTTCACGGCCAGACGGATCTTCTCTTTGTCCTCGGTGTAGTAGCCCTCGAAGGGCGAGCCTGCGAAGGCGTCGCCGAATGGTGTCAAGGTAGCGCCGACGATGCGCATGCCGTCGGCGTGGGCGCGTGCGATCAACTGTTTGTAGCCGGCGATGATTTGCTCGGCAGCGGGTTGGGTGTCGGACGGCGCCAGGCCGGTTCCCGGCCAGCCGATATCGTTGATGCCCATCATCAGCACGACCGTGTCGGCGCGCGCCTGGTTGAGTACATCGCGGTCGAAGCGGGCCAGCGCGTTGACGCCCATCCTGTCCGATAGGATCTTTGCCCCGGAAATCCCCTGGTTGAGCACGGCTACCGGTGCCCCGCCGGCCTCTTGCAGCCGCTTGGCAAGGGTATCAGGCCAGCGGTCGTTGCCGTCGATGGTGGAGCCATCGCCGTCGGTGATCGAGTCGCCGAAAAGGACCACGGCACGCGCGCCGTCGGCCGCGTCAACCATGATCCCGGACAGGAACACGCGCTGCGTCTGTGTCGAGTCCGCCTTCAGATCGGCCTCGCCGGTCTTGTCGCCGGCGGCCACATAGGCAGTTTGGTGCCCGTCCCAATGCATGGTCGTGGCAGCCGCGCTTTCGGGGAAGTACAGGCTGACGGAGAGTTCGGAAAGCGGCGCCACAGTCAAGTCGACGGGATCGCTGATGGCGGGAGCACCGGGGGGAATGGTGATAGAGCTTTCGCCGCCGAAGGTCAGGACGCGGTCGGACTCGGGCTTGATCGCCGCTCCGTCGGTGGTGATGGCGACATGGGCGGCCCCGACCCTAAGCGGCTGTGTGCCATACTCGTTGGAAAGGACGATGCGCACCTTGCTGCCGCCTATGCTGATACGCGCGACTTGCCGGATCGTGCTGCGGAAATAGTTGCTGGGAAAGCCGAGCGGAATCGGAAAGTCGGCCTGCCAAACCGGCTGCGGGCTTGCGGTCCAGGTGCCGATCCATTCGGTCGAGTCTTGCGCGGTAGCGGGCAGTAATGACACAAAGGATAGAGCCGCGCCCGCCAAAATTGCGGATACAAGCCTGTACATGATGTCCTCCCTTTGCCGGCATAGCGATTGCCAGCGTGTTGACGCTCCCTGTTGCCCGAGGTGAAGACTGAACTGGCCGGGAATCGCTGTCAACGTTCCGTGCGAACGTCAGGGAACGACACAGGACTGGGCTCTGGCTGCCGCCCAGTAGCGCTTTGTCGCATCAGCGTCCTGCGTCACGCCCCGCAGCGCGCCAGTTCCGGCGATGCCGAAACGGAGCGCCTGGCAACGAGCGGCACTGCCGGTGCCGGCGCGTGGTTCCCGCGGTTGCGGGGTGAGGGTCTGCTGAGGGTGATAAGCAGATTTTGCAGACCGTGAAATGCGCGCCCTGCTAGCGGCACAACGTCCTGCCACGACGCTCCCGCTTCTCCGCATTGGACCGCCATGTCGGCGGGGCTGCCATCTGGTCATGCCGTCTGCTGTGAGATATCCGGCTGCACCGTCACATGAGTTCAGCCGTGAAGACTTCGAGCCTGGCAGGCGCCCCGACGATCCCGGTGCTTATATGCGCGCTGGCGATCTTCCTATTGTCCGCCTATTGTCCGCGATGGATGTGGCGATGAAGGTCTTGGTTATCGCCGTGGGCGTCTACAACACCGTGCTGTGGCGCAGCATGCTGGCGGCTCTGGTCGCGGGCGCGGGTTGGTCGGCGGGGCCCCGCACGGAGGCGGCGGCTTGGCACAGATTCGAGGCTCCGCCGATGAGACCCTTACATCGCTCTTGACTCGTGCTGTTCACCCGCTAAAGGTCAATTGGCCAGACCAATTTACCAAATTGGAGAGAAGACGACTTCGGGAGCAGGAGCGATGCCTATCCAGGCTGTTGAGCCGCGTCGGCTCTATCGACAGGTCGCCGATCAATTGAGGCAGCTGATCGGTTCTGGTGAGTTTGGCGTTGGCGATCGTCTGCCGACGGAGCGGGAATTGGCCGACCAGTTGGGAATCTCGCGTCCGACGGTCCGTGAAGCGCTAATAGCGCTCGAGGTTGAGGGCCGCATACGCATTCGCGTCGGCTCTGGCATCTACGTCACTGCCCCGCCGCGCGCCGAAATACTCGCCGCAGAAACGGATGAAGGCCCGTTCGAACTGCTGCGGGCGCGGGAGTTCATCGAAGGTGCGATCGCCGCGGAAGCCGCTCTCCAGGTTCGGTCGACCGATCTCGATCTGCTGGACGATGCGCTGCGCCGGATGGACGACATAAGCCTGCCTGCCACGACGACCATCATGCTTGACCGGGAATTCCATACGACGGTGGCGGGCATCCTCGGCAACGCGGTGCTGGTGCGTTTTATCGGCGAGATGTTCGACCAGCGCATGAACCCCTATTTCGAACGGCTCTCGAGCTATTTCGAGAACAAGGACTCATGGCTGGCCGCCGCGGCAGAGCATCGCGCGGTGCGCGACGCAATAGCGGCGCGCGATCCGGAAAGGGCAAAGGCAGCGATGCAGGAACATCTGCGTCGGTCGCAACTTCGATTCTCACGCAATTTCGGTGAGAGCCCCGCAACCATGGAGGTTGCGGAATAGAACCGGCCGGGAGGAGATCCGGCCGTCATCGGTCCAACCACAGGGAGGAATGAAGATGTTTTCAAGGTATACCGCACTGCTCTGCGCGATCGCCACGGTCGCTCTGCCCATGGCTTCGGCCTCGGCACAAACGGCGTTGAAATGGGCGCATGTGTATGAAACGTCCGAGCCCTTCCACACGGAGGCCGTGTGGGCGGCAGAAGAAATCAAGAAGCGCACCGACGGCCGCTATACGATCGACGTGTTTCCGGCGTCCCAACTCGGCAAGGAAGCCGATATCAATCAGGGTCTGACCCTGGGCACGGTCGACATCATCATTTCCGGATCAAGCTTCGCGGCGCGCGAATTCCCGCCGATCGGGGTGACCTATTTTCCGTTCACCTTCCGCGACGCCGACCACCTGCTCGCTTACGCGAAAAGCGACAAATACAAGGAACTGACCCGCGGCTACGAGGAAGCATCCGGCCATCACATCACAGCAACGACCTACTACGGCACGCGCCATACCACCTCGAACCGGCCTATCGCGAAATGCGCGGACATGGCGGGCCTGAAGATCCGGGTGCCGGATGTGCCGGCCTACCTCGCAATGCCGCGCGCCTGCGGTGCCAACACTGCGCCGATCGCCTTTGCCGAGGTCTATCTGGCTTTGCAGCAGGGCACGGTCGAGGCACAGGAAAACCCGCTGACGACGATCGACGCGAAGAAATTCTACGAGGTGCAGAAGCACATCGTCCTGACCGGTCATATCGTCGACCATCTCAACACGATCGTGTCGAAATCGCGCTGGGCCGAGCTCTCTGACGCGGACAAGGCGATCTTCACCGAAGTGATGCAGGAAGCCGCCGCGCGCGCCACCAAGATCATCGTGGATCGCGAGAAGGGCCTCGTTCAGACCTTCAAGGACCGCGGCCTGACCGTGACCGAAGTCGATCGGGCCGACTTCGAGAAGAACGTGATGGAAAAAGTGACGTTCGAGGAGTTCGGCTACCGCAAGGCAGATTGGGAGGCGATCCGCGCCATCAAGTAATCGCTTTCAAACCGGTCCGGCGTATCTGCGTCCGGACCGGTTTGGACAACGACATCGCAGGTCGTTCAACCCGGAGCCATGCCGATGACTGAAGAGATTCACAACCCGGTGACAGCCGAAGAACTGGCGCATGCCTTCGAGGAGGAGACCGCGCCCGTCGACCTCTCTCGCTACGCAGTCGAGGACTGGGCGACACTCGCAGTGTTCTGGGGCATGTCGTTCTGCGTCTTCCTGCAGTTCTTCACCCGCTATGTCCTCAACAACAGCTATGCCTGGACCGAAGAGATCGCGATCAACTGCCTTGTCGTCGTCGTGTTTCTGGGTTCCGTGATGTGCACCCGCATGTCGCGCCACATCCAGGTCGATGTGCTCTACCACTATCTGCCGGCGCGGGTCGGGCGCTATCTGGCGCTTGCGGTGAACCTGATCACCATCGGCTTTTTCGCCTACATGTCCTGGCTTCTGTGGCGCTATGTCGGGATCGTCCACCGCGAGCGGATGGTCACGATCAACCTTCCGCGCAACATCGTCTTCTACTCCGTGTTCGCCGGCTTCGTGCTGATGATGCTTCGCGCGATCCAGGTGTTCGTCGGCAACATTCGCCGCGGATACTCGGTGCTCGAGCGCCCCGCCGCATTCGAAGGGTTGGGGGAGTAAGGCGATGCTGCTTTTGATCGGTGCCTTTCTCGTCCTGATGCTGATCGGTGTGCCCGTCGCCGTGTCGATGGCTGTCTCGTCGCTGCTTTACCTCGTCTTCTACGGTGTGGCGCCCGACATCATCGCCGCGCAGCGCATGATCGCCGGCGTCGAGAGTTTTCCGCTGCTCGCCGTGCCCTTCTTCATCTTTGCCGGCAATCTCATGAACATCGCCGGCGTCACCGGGCGCATCTATTCGTTCGCGCTGGCACTTGTCGGGTGGATGAAGGGCGGCCTCGCTCAGGTGAACATTATCGGATCGGTGGTTTTCGCTGGCATGTCGGGCGCGGCCCTCGCAGATGCTGCCGGGATCGGTACGATCGAGATCAAGGCCATGCGTGATCACGGCTATCCGGTCGAGGCGGCTGTCGGCGTCACCGCTGCATCCTCGACGCTCGGCCCGATCTTTCCGCCGTCTCTGCCCTTTGTCATCTACGGTATGATGGCCAACGTCTCCATCGGTGCGCTGTTCATGGCAGGCATCCTGCCCGGCGTCGTCATGACGGTGCTGATGATGGTGACGGTCGCCATCTTCGCCTATCGCCGCGGCTGGGGCTCCGACACGCCCTTCGAACTGCGCAAACTCGGCGCCGCGTCTCTCGAGATACTGATCGTCGCCTGCTTTCCGGTCCTGGTCTACATATTGGTGAGCGCCGGGTTGTCGCTCAACATCTCCGTCGGCATCGCTCTCGCGGTTCTGATCGCCTGCGACTGGTATTTCGACTTCTCCGCCGTGATGGCTTTGATGACGCCCATCATCCTGATCGGCGGCATGACAATGGGTTGGTTCACGCCAACCGAGGCGGCCATGGCCGCGGTCATCTGGTCGCTGTTCCTGGGGCTCGTGCGCTATCGCACGATGACATTCGCAACGCTGGCCAAGGCCAGCTTCGACACGATCGAGACGACGGCGTCGGTTCTGTTCATCGTCACCGCAGCGTCGATCTTCGCGTGGCTGCTAACCGTCAGCCAAGCGGCGCAGATGTTCTCGATATTCATCACCTCGCTGACAGAGAACAAATGGGTGTTCCTGATTCTGATCAACATCCTGATGCTGGTGGTGGGATGCTTTCTTGATACCATCGCCGCGATCACCATCCTCGTGCCGATCCTGTTGCCCATCGTCGTCCTGTACGGCATCGATCCCGTGCACTTCGGCCTGATCATGACGCTCAACCTGATGATCGGCCTTCTGCATCCGCCGCTCGGCATGGTGCTGTTCGTTCTCTCGCGGATCGCCAAGTTGTCGGTCGAGCGCACGACGATGGCGATCCTGCCCTGGCTTGTGCCGTTGCTGGTCGCGCTGATCCTGATCACCTTCATTCCGGCCATCACGCTGTGGCTGCCGACACAAATGGGACTGATCAAATGACCGGCACTGTGATCGCCGCGACGTTGTTCAGCCCCGAAGACCTGCGCATGGTGGAGCGTCCGCTCGAACCCCTTGTGTCGGGCATGGTGCGCGTGCGTTTCGGCGCTGGCGGCATATGCGGCTCCGACCTGCACTATTTCCGCCATGCGCGGACCGGCGATTTCGTCGTCACATCTCCGCTCGTACTCGGTCACGAGGTTGCCGGAGAGATTGTCGAGATCAACGCCGCGGCGTCCGGACTTGCCATCGGTGACCGTGTTGCGGTCAACCCGTCGCGGTGGTGCGGACATTGTGCGCGATGCGCCGAAGGCCGCGCCAATCTCTGCGAGAACATCTACTTCATGGGTTCGGCTTCCAGGACGCCGCATATGCAAGGCGGGTTCGCCAGCGTCTTCGACGCCACGCCGGCGCAATGCGTCAAGGTCCCGCAGCATGTGTCATATCAAGCGGCGGCGCTCGCCGAGCCGCTCGCCGTCAGCCTGCACGCAGTGGCGCGAGCCGGCGCGATCGCTGACAGGAATGTCATCCTCTTCGGCGCCGGGCCGATCGGACTTCTCACCATGCTCGCGGCCAGGTTCAAAGGCTGCGGCGGGATAACTGTCGCCGACATAGCCGCGGCGCCGCTCGCCTTCGCCACCCGGCTGGGTGCAGATCAGACGATCGATCTTTCCGGCGGCGATGCCGAACTCAAGGCGCTTGCCGCCGACAGACCATTCGATATTGCTTTGGAAATTTCAGGCACCGCGGCCGGCCTCACCGCGGCGATCGCCAGCGTCCGGCGCGGCGGCGTCGTCGTCCAGGTCGGCAATCTGCCGGGCGGCCAGATCCCGGTGCCGGGCAACGCCGTCATGGCCAAGGAGATCGACCTGAAGGGGTCATTCCGTTTCGGCGCCGAATTCAATCACGCGGTCGCTCTCATCGTCGATGGAGAAGTCGAGGTCTTGAAGCTGGTTACCGCCGAACGCGTCCTTTCGTCCGCGCCCGAGGCCTTCCGCCTCGCCGCCGACCGCTCCCAAAGCGTCAAGGTTGTTCTGACTGCGGAGTGATCGAGGTGCATGCTGCGGCGCTGGGATCGCCTGGCGTCGCCATAAGCAGATTTTGCGGACCGTGAAATGCGCGCCCTGCGAGCGGCACAACGTCCTGCCACGACGCTCCCGCCTGCCCGCATTGGACCGCCATGTCGGCGGGGCTGCCATCTGGTCATGCCGTTTGCTGTGAGATATCCGGCTGCAACCGTCACATGAGTTCAGCCCGTGAAGACATCGAGCCTGACAGGCGCCCCGACGATCCCGGTGCTCATTTGCGCGCTGGCGATCTTCCTCTTGTCGGCGATGGATGTGGCGATGAAGGTCCTGGTTCTCGCCGTGGGCGTCTACAACACCGTGCTGTGGCGCAGCATGCTGGCGGCTCTGGTCGCGGGCGCGGGTTGGTCGGCGGGGCCGCGCACGCTGCCAACCATTCCGGTGCTGGGGCTGCATGCGCTGCGCGCCGTGATCGTCGGCATCGTCATACTATGCTTCTTCTGGGGGCTCGCCAGGCTGCCGCTGGCGGAGGCGATCGGGCTCAGCTTCATCGCGCCCCTGTTCGCGCTGTTCCTCGCCGCGCTGCTGCTGGGCGAACGCATCCGGCGGCAGGCGATCTGGGCGTCGATGGCCGGCCTCGCCGGCGTTGCGATCATCATGGCCGGCCAGTTCGGGCGGGCAAGCTATTCGCAGGACGCCGTGCTGGGCACGGCTTCCGTGCTCGTATCGACGGTGTTCTACGCCTACAATCTGGTGCTTGCCCGGCAACAGGCGCTGCTGGCCAAGCCGATCGAGATCATGTTCTTCCAGAACCTCGCCATCGCAGTCATCCTCGGCCTCGCCGCGCCATGGCTCGCCGTCGCGCTGCCGGCCAATCTCTGGCTTCCCCTGGCCGGGGTGACGGCGCTGTCGCTTGTCGGCCAATTCCTGATGAGCTGGTCCTACGCCCGCGCCGAAGCGCAATACCTGATCCCGACGGAATATTCGGCCTTCATCTGGGCGGTCGCGCTTGGCTGGCTCATCTTCGAAGAGGCGGTCACCTGGACGACGTTGGCCGGGGCGTGCCTGATCATCGCCGGCTGCCTGATCGCCATGCGGGCGAACCCCAGACTGGCCGAGCCGATCGAGGCGACAATCTGAGGAACGCCATGCACGGCCGAGAAGAAAGGCCCGGACTTTGCCGGGCCTTCGTTCAGTCGCGGTGCTCGGGCATGTCTTTTAGCTGGTCCTTCGTCCAGCTGGTAACGGCATGGACGTCGCCGTCCTCGTCGCGCATGAAGTCAAGCTGGTTGGCGGCAACGGCCACGGGCTTGGCGCCGATGCCCAGGAAGCCGCCGACATCGATGACGACCTGGCTGCCGTGCAGATGATCGACGGAGCCGATCTTTTCGTCCTCGGGGCCATAGATGGTGGCGCCTTCGAGTAGGTCCGGGGTTAGCTCCGCATTGCTGAGCCGTATGTGGTTGGCATGGTCCATGACTGGTCTCCTTCCGTTTAGACAGGATCAACCTGTGAGGCGGCCAAGAGTTCCGACGAAGGACTGCCTGCGCTGGCTACAGGCCGGCTAACGCCGGCGTTTCATCTCGAGGCTGCGCGCGGCCTGCTCGATTGCCGCGCGATCCCCGCCCAGCCTGTCGATCAGCTCCTGCGCTTCATCGCCCGATATGCCGGTGCGCATGGCCAGCGCTTCGACCGTCAGCACGTCGGAGCTGGCGATCTCGCCGGTTTCAGGCAAGGCATCGTCCGCGGTCAGCGGCAAAGCGGCTTCCCGGTCGATTTCCGCCTCGGCCTGGTGCCAGTGCCGCTCGTGATCGCCGTGCATGCCACCCTCGCGTTGCCAGATCTGGTGTGCCCGCTCTTGGATCTTGTTGTGCCGATCGTCGCCCATTTTCTGCTCCTCCGTTGCGTATCTCCTTGAACGCCGCACGCGCCCGAACGATCCCAGGAATTTGCGAACTGGCACGGGCAGACCGGTGCCTGCTTGAATTTATTCATCGCCGCATTACGCTGGATGAACTCGCCGACGCTTGAAACCAATTCTCGACTTGAGGGGGTCTGGGAATGATCGACAGACGCGGATTCTGGATGGGCCTTGCGGCCTCGGCAGCCTTGGTCCGGGTGGGCCTGCCCGGCGCCTTCGCCGCCCGTGTCGACAAGACCGCCGAATTCCTCGCCAATGGCGAGTTCAACTGGTTTCCCGAACGCTCGCCGAGCGGGCCCGTGGTGGTCATCGTCTCGATCCCCGACCAGGTGGTTCACGTCTATCGCAACGGCATCCGCATTGCCGCCTCCACCTGCTCGACCGGCAAGGCGGGCCACGAGACGCCGACCGGCGTGTTCAAGATCCTGGAGAAGGACAAGGACCACAAGTCGAGCACCTACAATGACGCGCCGATGCCGAACATGAACCGGCTGACCTGGTCGGGTGTAGCGCTCCACGCCGGCAATCTGCCCGGCTACCCGGCCTCGCATGGCTGCGTTCGCCTGCCCATGGGGTTTTCGGCACTGCTGTTCTCCATCACCAAGGTGGGCATGACGGTGGTGATCGCCGACGAGGATTCGCAGCCGAGTTCGGTCGTGCATCCCGGCATGGTGCTTGGCGACTATGGAAAAAAGGCCTTTGGCGCGGTGGATGCGTCGATCAAGCGTCACGAATATTCCGAGGGTCGGACGGAAAAGGCGACAACCACCAGCATCGTCGTCAGCGGCCGCGACCGCAGCCTGACGCTGTGGGAAAATGGCCGCATCACCGCGACCGGCAAGGTCGATATCGCCAATCCGAAGAAGCCGATCGGCAGCCATCTCTATACGCTGACCGGGGTCGACGAGAACAATGCGCAACTGACCTGGACGTCGATGGCCTATTCATCGAAGGACCGGGCGTCGGACACCGAAGCCTTGCAAAGGATCAAGGCCTATCCCGACATATTGAAGAAGGTGCAAAAGGCGATGCGGCAAGGCATGACGCTGGTCACCACCGACGATTCCAGCAATTCAGGCAACCGCAGCGCCGACAACTTCACGATCTTCAGCGGTGTGGGCCTGTATTGACGCATGTTCCCTGCGTTTGCGCGCAGGCTAATCGCATATGGAAGCGCGAAGCCCCCCTCTCCGTCTCGGCTTCGCCGAGCCACCTCTCCCCCATTTCATGGGGGCGAGGAAACGCTAACCGCCAAGGTCGCGACCCTGAAAAGCTTGGGTTCCTCGCCCCCACAACGTGGGGGAGAGGTGGCTCGGCGAAGCCGAGACGGAGAGGGGGAAATCGTAAAACGCGATAGAGCGAAAGCCTTAGCGGCGCGCCTTCTCATGCGCCAGATACTGGTGGACGAAGGCGATCGCCATGCTGCCCTCGCCGACGGCCGAGGCCACGCGCTTGACCGGGCTCAGCCGCACGTCGCCGCAGGCGAAGATACCGGGCGCGCTGGTTTCGAGCAGATAGGGGTCGCGCTCCCGCGACCAGCCGCCGGCCTTCTTCACATCGTCGCCGGTCAGCACATAGCCGCGTTGATCACGCACAACATCGGCCGGCAGCCATTCGGTCTCCGCATTGGCGCCGATGAACACGAACAGCCCGCCGCACTCGTGCCGGCTCACCTCGTTCGTGGTTTTGTCGAGAATATCGATCGCCGTCAGGTGCGTCTCGCCATGCACGGCCTGGACTTCCGCGCGCAGCCGGACCTTGACGTTCGATCTCATCCTGAGCTGCTCGATCAGGTAGTGGGACATGCTGTCGCCAAGCGACGGCCCGCGCACCAGCAGCGTCACGCTGCGCGCATGGCCGGAAAAATACATCGCCGCCTGGCCGGCCGAATTGCCGGCGCCGATCAGGTAGACATCCTGGCCGTGGGTGGCGCTGGCCTCGCTGCGCGCCGCGCCGTAATAGACGCCCTTGCCGATCAGCCGGTCGAACCCGTCGATGCCGAGCCGCCGCCACGTCACGCCGGTCGCCAGGATCAGGCTGCGCGCCCGCACGACATCGGTGCCGTCGAGATGGAGATCATGCGTGGCCGTGTCGATGCCGGCGACCGCGCGGGTGACCAGGATTTCGGCGCCCAGCCGCCGCGCCTGCTGCAGCGCGCGGCTGGCCAGTTCGTCGCCGGAAATGCCGCTGGGAAAGCCGAGATAGTTCTCGATGCGCGACGAAGTTCCCGCCTGCCCGCCGGGCGCCTCGCGCTCGACGACGATGGTGCGCAGCCCCTCGGACGCGCCATACACCGCCGCCGCGAGCCCGGCCGGCCCGCCGCCGATGATGGCGACATCATATTCGGTGCCGCGCGGCCGCGTCTGCAGCCCGAGGCGAATGGCAAGATCGCGCACGGCCGGATTTTCCATGATCTCGCCATCCGCCAGCCGGGCGACGGGACCATCGAACGCCGGCCGGCCCGCCCAGAACGCCTCGGCATCCGCCGTGTCGGGCAACAGCCAGTTGAACGAGATCTGGTTGCGGGCCAGGAACCGGCGCAGCTCCCCGCACGCCGTATCCCAGCGATGGCCGACCAGCGTGACGCGCGGCTGCTGCGGCTCGGCGGTGATGCTTTGCAGCCCGCCCATCCGCTCGCGCGCCAGCGCGCTGACCTTCTGCGCCACCTCCTTGGAGACCGCGGCGAGGGAATAGTAT